>CAIVYW010000391.1 GCA_903910205.1 uncultured Methylococcaceae bacterium
CGTGTAATTTTGCCATTACCGTGGTTAATGCAGCAGTTAGAGTTGTCTTGCCGTGATCTACGTGACCTATGGTCCCTACGTTTACATGCGGCTTACTACGTGAAAATTTTTCTTTGGCCATGATTCAATACCTTGTGTTATTCAATTTTATGAAGATTTTTTAATAATAGCACCAGCTACATGAGCAGGCGTTTCATTGTATTTTTCAAACTGCATACTATATGTTGCACGCCCCTGAGTAGCTGATCGTAAATCAGTAGCGTAACCAAACATTTCTGACAACGGAACTTCGCAACTTACTGTTTTACCAGACATAGAATCTTCCATTCCTTGGATAATTCCTCGTCGCCTATTAATATCACCAACTACAACACCCATAAACTCCTCAGGTGTAGCAACCTCAACTTTCATTATAGGCTCTAATAAAATTGGGCTTGCTTTTTTTACACTCTCCCTAAAACAAATTGATCCTGCAATTTGAAAAGCCACGTCACTAGAGTCAACTTCATGAAATGACCCGTCGAATATCGAAACTTTAACATCAACTACAGGATAGCCGGCTAGGATACCACTTTTTAATTGTTCCTGTATGCCTTTATCAACCGCAGGGATATATTCTTTTGGAATTACACCACCAACAACCTCATCTACAAAGACGTACCCTGAACCTTGTTCTTGCGGCTCTATCCTTAGCCAAACATGAGCATATTGGCCGCGACCTGCCGCCTGCCTTACAAATTTAGTTTCATGCTCTACTTTATCAAGCACAGTTTCTCTGTACGAAACCTGTGGAGCTCCAACACGAGCATCAACACTAAACTCCCTTTTCATTCGATCAATAATTATTTCAAGATGGAGCTCGCCCATACCTGAAATTATAATCTGACCAGACTCATCATCAACGCTAACACGAAATGAAGGGTCTTCTTGAGCTAACTTAGCAAGCGCAACACCCATCTTATCTTGATCTGCTTTAGTTTTTGGCTCAACTGCAACAGAAATAACTGGATCGGGAAAAACGATACGCTCAAGAACAATAACCGAATCAAGCGAACACAACGTATCACCGGTGGTAATATCTTTTAAACCAATTACCGCAGCAATATCGCCAGCATAGACATGCTTAACATCTTCTCGACTATTAGCATGCATTTGTACAATTCGACCAATACGTTCTTTTTTCTTTTTAACAGAATTATAAATTGAATCCCCTACAGAGAGATTACCAGAATAAACCCTAAAGAAAGCCAACGTTCCTACAAATGGATCTGCTGCGATTTTAAATATCAAAGCAGAAAATGATTCTTCATCAGAAGCCAAGCGCTTAGTAACGGCCTGATCGTCTTCATTTAGACCCGAAACCGATCCAATATCTAATGGAGATGGCAAATATTCAACTACCGCATCAAGAAGACCTTGAACCCCCTTGTTTTTAAAAGCAGACCCACAAAACACGGGAACAACTTTATTAGCAATAGTTTGTATACGTATACCTTTTACTATCTCCTCATCCGTCAGACTACCCGTCAGAAGATACTTATCCATCAACTCTTCATTAGCTTCGGCTGCGGCCTCTATTATTTGCTCCCTATAATGTTGACAGGAAGCAAGAAGATCTGAAGGTATTTCCTTTTCTTCAAATGACAAGCCTAAACTCAACTCATCCCAATAAACAGCTTTCATTTTTACAAGATCTATTAGACCTAAAAATCCATCTTCAGCCCCTATTGGCAGCTGCATAGGCAAAGGATCGCATTCCAATCGCAATTTAATTTGCCCAATGACTCTATAAAAATCAGCACCCACACGATCCATTTTATTAATAAAAATCAATCTAGGTACTTGATACTTATTAGCCTGACGCCAAACAGTTTCGGACTGCGGCTCAACCCCACCAACAGCACAAAACACCGCACAGGCTCCATCAAGAATTCTTAACGAACGCTCAACTTCAATAGTAAAATCTACATGCCCAGGCGTATCTATAATGTTAATTCTATGCTCTGGGAATTGTTTTCTCATCCCAGACCAAAAGCAAGTCGTAGCAGCGGATGTTATTGTTATTCCACGCTCTTGCTCTTGCTCCATCCAATCCATGGTTGCAGAACCATCATGAACTTCCCCAATCCTATGCGATACTCCAGTATAATATAGAATCCGTTCAGTTGTAGTTGTTTTCCCTGCATCGATGTGCGCCATGATACCAATATTTCGGTATCGGTCTATTGAAGTCTTACGCACTATTCACTAACTAACATGATATAAAACTACCAACGATAATGTGAAAAAGCTTTATTAGCTTCAGCCATTCTATGAGTATCTTCACGCTTTTTAGCGGCAGAACCTCTACTCTCAAACGCATCCATTAATTCGCCAGCCAACTTAGACGACATATTTCTTTCGTTTCTTTTACGTGAAGCATCGATCAACCAACGCATAGCTAATGCCATCCGTCTTGAAGGCCTTACTTCAACAGGAACTTGATACGTTGCACCACCTACACGCCTAGATTTAACTTCAACTCTAGGTTGAACGTTTTCTAAAGCTTTAGACAAAACTTCCAACGGCTCAGCATGACCTTTATCTTCAATTACTTTCAAGGCGCCATAGACAATCCCTTCTGCAATTGATTTCTTGCCACTTTCCATAATCATATTCATAAATTTGGTCAGCATTATACTACCAAATCGTGGATCAGGAATTATTTCTCTTTTTGTTGCAACTCTTCTTCTAGACATTTCTCACCAACTCAGCATTAACTTTTAGGTCGTTTCGTTCCATACTTGGAGCGACCGCACTTACGATTACTTACACCTGAAGCATCTAAACTACCACGAACAACGTGATATCTAACACCTGGTAAATCTTTAACACGCCCACCTCTTATAAGAACCACGGAATGCTCTTGAAGATTGTGGCCTTCGCCGCCGATATAGCTACTTACTTCAGATCCATTTGTCAAACGAACTCTTGCAACTTTGCGCAGAGCTGAGTTTGGTTTCTTAGGCGTAGTAGTATAAACCCGAGTACACACGCCTCTACGCTGAGGACAAGCCTCTAACGCAGGAACATTGCTTTTCTCTACTTTTTTAGCGCGGGGCTTACGAACTAATTGGTTGATCGTGGCCATACCTTTGTTTACTCCAATATTCTATTTAACTAGCAGTTAATTATTAAGCCAGACACACTTATAGAGCAACTGACTTAATTTATTATAAGCTGTATTTAGTGCAATGACTCATGTCAGCAGAGTATAATACTTACTATCACTAACAAGGTCAAGTTGATTTTCTTTTAATATTATTAAATCTAAATACTTAGCGCTTGTTTTAGAGCTTCCTCAACATCTACTGCATCAAGAGTACTAACAACCTCTTCTACTTCAGCAGTTTTATATTGAGTTAGTCTATTTTTTCTATTTTCATGATAAGCCAAACCAGTACCTGCAGGTATTAATCTACCAACAATTACATTCTCTTTTAATCCCTGAAGACTATCGCTTAAACCTCTAACTGCAGCATCTGTTAAGACTCGCGTTGTTTCTTGAAATGACGCAGCACTTATAAACGATTCTGTTGCCAATGAAGCCTTAGTAATACCTAATAGGATTGATTCATAACTTGCAGGAATCTTTCCTTCAGATTCTATTCTTTCATTTTCAAATCTCATCGCAGCACGTTCAACTTGCTCACCTTTTATAAACGCGGTATCACCTGAAGCTGTAATCTCAACTTTTCTAAGCATCTGACGTATTATGGCTTCAATATGCTTATCGTTAATTTTAACGCCTTGTAAACGATAGACATCTTGAATTTCTTTCACCAAGTAATTGGCCAGCTCTTCAATACCTCTTAATCTAAGGATATCATGAGGTGTCAATTCACCTTCAGCAATGGTCTCGCCTTTTTCCACATACTCACCTTCAAACACGGTAATATGTCGCCATTTAGGAATCAAGGTTTCAATTTGCTCACCAGTAGCATCAGTAATTATAACCCGTTGCTTACCTTTGGTTTCTTTACCAAATGAAATTGTTCCACTGGTTTCGGCTAGAATGGCAGGATCTTTAGTTTTGCGAGCTTCAAATAAATCAGCAACTCGTGGCAAACCACCGGTAATATCTCTGGTTTTACTTGATTCTTGAGGAATCCTCGCCAGAACATCACCTACCTTAACTTCACCACCATCCTTAATACCGGCAATCGCACCTGCAGGTAAGAAATACTGCGCAGGAATTTCAGTGCCTGGTAAATAGATATTATTACCATCGCTGTCGAGCAACTTCACCATAGGTCGCAATTCTTTACCTGCCGAACCACGCTGCTTTGGATCAGTAACTACCAATGAACTTAAACCAGTAACTTCATCAGATTGCTTTTGAACAGTAACACCATCGACAAAATGAATAAGCTCTACAACCCCATCAACTTCCGTTATAACTGGATGTGTATGCGGATCCCAAGTAACAATGATGTCTCCAGCATTGATTTTTGAACCTTCCTGAACAGAAAACACTGCTCCGTATGGAATTTTATAACGCTCTCTTTCACGACCATAATCATCAACTACGCCTACTTCACCAGATCGCGATACCGCCACCAAGTTTCCTTCGCGGTTAATAACTGATTTAAGATTATTAAGACGTACTGTACCAGCAGATTTCACTTGTACATTGGTAATGGCTGCTGATCTTGATGCAGCACCACCAATATGGAAGGTACGCATCGTTAACTGTGTACCAGGCTCACCAATTGATTGAGCGGCAATAACGCCAACAGCCTCACCAATATTAACCAGATGACCACGACCTAAATCACGACCATAACAAGCAGCACAAACACCATGTCTATTTTCACAAGTAATAATTGAACGAACGATAACCTGATCAATACTTTGCTCTTCTAGAATAGCAACCCAATGCTCGTCCAGTAATGTTTTAGCGGGAATAATAACGTTTTCACCGGCCGCATCCATAATATCATTGACAGCAACACGACCTAATACACGCTCAGACAAAGGCTCGACTACATCGCCGCCTTCAATAATTGGCGTCATAATTAAACCGTTAACTGTACCGCAGTCATTACCGGTAATAACCAAATCCTGAGCAACATCAACTAATCGACGAGTTAAATAGCCTGAGTTTGCTGTTTTAAGTGCGGTATCAGCCAATCCTTTTCTAGCTCCATGAGTAGAAATAAAATATTGTAATACGTCAAGACCTTCTCTAAAGTTTGCGGTAATTGGCGTTTCGATAATTGAACCATCTGGCTTAGCCATCAATCCACGCATTCCAGCAAGCTGTCTAATCTGAGCCGCAGATCCACGAGCGCCCGATTCAGCCATCATAAAGATTGAATTAAATGACTTTTGTTTTACGGTAACACCTTCCGCATTAACAACCGACTCTTCACCTAAGCCATCCATCATGACTTTAGCGACTTGATCATTGGCATGAGACCAAATATCAACTACTTTATTATATCGCTCACCATCGGTTACTAAACCAGAGGCATATTGGCTTTGAATCTCATGAACTTCAAGATCCGCAGCTTTAATAATATCTATTTTCTTAGCAGGTATTGCCATATCTTCAATACCAAACGACACACCAGAAATAGTTGCATATCTGAAACCTAAATACATCAACTGATCGGCTAAAACAACCGTATCTTTATTACCTAAGTAACGATAGCTGTAGTTAATCAATCGAGAAATATTCTTTTTAGTCATATCACAATTGACTAATTCGTAGGGCATACGACTTGGAACAACTTCCCAAATTAAAGCGCGACCGACTGTGGTTTCAACTCGATGCGTTTTATCTTCAGTTTCACCCTGCTCATTGACCACTTTTTCAGTAATGCGTAATTGAATCTTTGATTGCAATTCAACACTTTTTGCCAATAATGCTTTATGTATTTCACCAACACTTACAAATATACTTCCATCACCTTTAGCATTAATCTTTTCACGACTAATATAATAAAGCCCTAACACCACGTCCTGTGATGGATTAATGACTGGCTCACCATTGGCAGGAGATAAAATATTATTGGTCGCCATCATTAGAGTTCTTGCCTCTAACTGAGCTTCAATCGACAAGGGAATATGAACAGCCATCTGATCGCCGTCAAAATCCGCGTTAAATGCGCTACAGACCAATGGGTGTAATTGTATTGCCTTGCCTTCTATAAGAGTAGGTTCAAAAGCTTGAATCCCTAATCTATGTAAAGTCGGCGCTCTATTTAACAAGATAGGATGCTCACGAATAACTTCTTCAAGTATATCCCAAACCTCTACACCTTCTCGCTCAACCATTTTCTTTGCTGCTTTAATGGTTGTTGCTAAGCCACGAAACTGTAACTTACTAAATATAAAAGGCTTAAACAGCTCTAATGCCATTTTTTTAGGCAGACCACATTGATGCAGTCTTAAGGTAGGCCCCACCACGATAACGGATCGACCCGAATAATCCACTCGCTTTCCGAGTAAATTCTGTCTAAAGCGTCCTTGCTTACCTTTTATCATATCGGCCAATGATTTTAATGGCCTACGATTAGTACCGGTAATGGCGCGTCCACGACGACCATTATCTAGCAACGCATCGACAGATTCTTGCAACATGCGCTTTTCATTTCTGACGATAATGTCTGGAGCATTTAAATCAAGCAATCGGTTTAAACGATTGTTTCTATTGATTACTCGACGATACAAATCATTCAAATCAGACGTTGCAAATCGACCGCCATCTAATGGGACTAATGGACGTAATTCGGGCGGTAAAACAGGAAGAACTTTTAATATCATCCATTCTGGACGATTTTTAGAAGTCAACAAAGCATCCATAACCTTTAGGCGCTTAGAATACTTTTTTATTTTTGTCTCAGAATTAGTTGAGTTAATTTCTTGACGAAGAATCTCGACTTGTTCCTTTAAATCTATTGCCTTTAATAAGTCATAGATTGCTTCAGCGCCCATCTTTGCGACAAAATCATCACCATGTAACTCTACAGCATCTAAATATTCATCATCCGTTAA
>CAIVYW010000392.1 GCA_903910205.1 uncultured Methylococcaceae bacterium
CGCCGAAGAATATGCCCAGCGTATTAAAGCGGCAACCGATGGTGGCTACATTACCGCCACCAGCATAGAACAAATCGCTGAACAAGTACGCGAGACCTACCCTTTTCACCCTGCTTTTAAACATTTAGTCGCGCTGTTTAAAGAAAACGAAGGCTTTCGGCAAACACGCGGTTTAATGCAATTTGCCGCCCGTCTGCTCAAAAGTGTGCAAGATAGAAGCCTAGACGATGTTTATTTAGTGGGCTCCCAGCATCTCAATATCAATGACCTAGACGTCAAAGATGAAATCGCTAGAATTGCACCCTCGCTACAACCTGCCATGAGTCATGATATTTGCGATGCCGGCAGTGCCGTTGCAGAAGTTATTGATGAGCAACTTTCTAGTGATGCTGCTACCCAAGTTAGCACCTTATTATTAGCCTCCTCCTTATCTCGAGCTGTCGGTGGTCGTATCGGCTTAACTGAAGGCGAAATCATTGAATTTTTAGCCGCGCCCAACCGCAAGCCAGACGAATTTATTACTGCCCTAGAAAAGCTAAAAGAACATGCTTGGTATATTCATCGCGAAGAACAACGTTATTTTATTAGAGATACCGAAAACCTATCCCGAAAAATTGAGCGTAATGCTCGTGATATTCCACAACCTAAAATCGACCAAGCGCTGATCAACCGTTTAACCGGTATTCTGCAACCCGTTAGCAAAGCTGCGTACCAAGATATCAAGGCCCTGCCATTACTGGATGATATTCGCTTAACAGGTACACGATTGCTGTTAGTGGTACGTCCTGATGGCAAACTACCCCCCCAACAACTCAATAATTTCTTCCTGTTTCAGCAAGAAAAAAATAACTTGCTGGTCCTTTCAGGACAAGACAGTCATTTTGCCGATGCCGTTGAAGAACGATTACGTGAACTGTACGCCATTGAGCACATTGTTAAGCACCTCAGTGATGGCGACACTCTCTTTCAAGAAGCTCGTGAACGCTTAGAAGACGCTGAACAACGTTTTATGAAAGCCTTATCCGGTGCTTATAATCGCTTATATTTTCCGGGTAAAGATGAAAGCACCGGAGACGACGTACTGTTAATGGTCACCATTGATAATGGTCTTAAAGTCGGAACAGGCGAGCAATCAGCAGAAAAACAAATTGAAGAATTACTCGCTAGTCCACGCGCTAATTACAAACTAGCATTAGACGTTAAAGAGGACATCAACAACTATCTTGCCCAAGCCGAAGCCTATCTCTGGCCCGAACGCGATCGTCGCACACCATGGAAAGATGTGGTCATGCGTGCGAAAACTAACCCAGAATGGCCTTGGATGCCCGGCAGTGCTGGCATGGACATGCTCAAAACCGAAGCCCTGAGACAAGTTCGCTGGCGCTTGGGTGAAGATGGTTATATTGAAAAAGGCCCTTTTCCAAAAGAAAAAACCACCGTCAATATTGCGCCACAAGGCCTCAATAAAGAGACTGGCGAAACCATATTACTGTTAACGCCACGTAATTGCGGCGCAAGCCCCGTTATTCATTATTCACCAAATCCTACGGTCACAACATCTGATCCTGTGGTGGCAGACTTAGATAACTTTCACACAAACGCCGCAACGCTCTATTTTCTGGCCGTTGATAACGATGGCCACTATGAAATAGGTGAGCCCAAACCTTGGCTTGCCGACTTAATAATTCGCCATCAACTACATGCCGCCAGCGACAAACGCCGCATTGAATTATCGGTAAGCCCAGCCGCTGAAATTTACTACAGCGTGAATGGTTCAAACCCTAAAGAAGGTGATCGTTACGAAGCACCTTTTGAAGTCGGCACAGAAGCCTTGCAGCTCTTAGTATTTGCCAAAGCAGGTGCCGCAACTAAAAACGCAAGCTTCAGTATTCCGGCCAGCGGTGATACACGAGTACAAATAGATGACCATAAGCCGGCACGCTTACAAGACAG
>CAIVYW010000393.1 GCA_903910205.1 uncultured Methylococcaceae bacterium
CCTAGATTCCGGCAGTCCATGCCGGAATGACGTGCTTTTAGGTGTGTGTATAACGATGAGAGGCTGCGCTTAGGAGAGCCCTGTCTAAAAGTGAACGATTAAGCTAAACAGTCCCGTCTTAAGTTAGTAGTCGTTTTGTAGGTTGATGCGCCTCGCTTTCAAGCTTACAGGGCTAATCTTTGCACTGAACAGCGGGGTTTTGCGGATAAATTAAAATAAAATAAATCTAGTCTATTAAATCAGCAGATTGTTTGTTATGATAGATGCCGCAGCTTACTTTCTAAGCCAATAAAATCACCATCGTTAAAACCTAAAAAACTAAAGCGCCCATAGCGTTAAATTGTCACGAGCTGCTTACGAGCAAGACGTTACTGTTTTACCTTGTATTCGAAATAATGCCCCGCATCTTGATTATTACAACTCACTTAAGGGGTTATTACATAACCTCAATGTTACTTACTATTTCGCAGTATAACTACAATGAAAAATCAATATAAAGCAGCTCGTAGCGATAACGAAGAAAAGCGACCGCCTAAAACTATTCGATGGAATAACCTGTGCTATGGCAATAAACTCGATGCTAAACAATTCTATTTAAAGGCATTGAGTCGATCGGCGTTACTTACGGAAGATGAAGAAAAAACTTATGGCAGTAGAGCCATGAACGGTGATGAGATCGCTAGAAATATCATGATTGAAAGTAATCTACGCTTAGTTGTTAGTATTTCTCGTCGATACCTTTATCATGGTTTGCCCTTATTAGATTTAATTGAAGAGGGTAATATAGGTTTGATTTGTGCTGTTAAAAAGTTTAATCCAGAGTTAGGTTGGCGCTTTTCAACGTATGCAACATGGTGGATTAAGCGGATGATTGAGAAAGCTATTATAAGTCAATCGCTGCCATTTCGTTTGCCGGAAGAGGTTTTTAGAGAATTGAAGAAAACCCTCAAAGTTAAGCGACTGCTATTAGAAGAGTTACAGTGTGAGCCTAGCGCTCAAGCGATTGCTGATTATATGAATATTCCGTTAGAGCAGGTCGAAAAGATACTTAAGCTAGATGTGCCTATGGTCTCTTTGGATAGATTAGACTATGGTGAAAAGGATAGCTCAATAAGTGAGTTTTTAATAGATACTGACTATAAAGCGCAAGATGAGCAATTACATAATGAGCATCTTAATAGCAGTCTTATTTATTGTATTACTAAGTTACCTGAGCGACAGCGTATAGTCATTTGCCGTCGATATGGTTTATGTGGATATGAAGTATCGACCTTGGTGCAAATAAGTCAGGATTTTTTAATCAGTAGTGAGCGTGTTAGACAGATTCAAGGTTTTGCATTAAAAGCCTTAAAGCCGATGTTACTCGCTAAGGGCTATTCTGTAGGGTTGGTTTTTAGTTAACGCTACAATACCTTGGAGTAAAGTCGCTTTATGTTTTACATAACATGCTCTTCAGACACTGAAAAACTCAAACACATCTTCTGATTTTGATAATGATACAATCGACTTATAAACCCTTAATCGCCCATGTACTGTTTCGCTTAGGCACTGGTGGCTTAGAAAACGGATTGGTTAATTTAATTAACACGCTGCCCGACGATAGCTATCGACATGCGGTTATTTGTATGACCGACTATACCGATTTTCGCAATAGAATTAACAGCAACACCGTACAGGTTTATTGCTTAAATAAAAAGCCGGGACAAGATCTCGCGGTTTATCTGCGCTTATGGCGGTTGCTGCGGAAAATAAAACCCGATATTTTGCATACGCGAAATTTATCCGCGCTGGAAGCTCAGTTGCCAGGGTTACTGGCGGGCGTCAAATGTCGAATTCATGGTGAGCATGGTCGAGATATAGACGACGTAGACGGAACTCATTGGCGCTATGTTTTATTACGGCGCTGGTTTCGACCGCTAGTGCAGCGCTATATTCCCATGTCTAAAGATTTAGAGGGCTGGCTGATCAAGCAGATCAAGGTGCCGGTCACAAAAATTAGCCAAGTTTATAATGGTGTCGATATTAAGCGCTTTAAGGTGAATGATGCTAAGCCATTGTCGATATTGCCGAGTGACTTTCGTGCGCCAGAACGGTTGTTGATAGGTACTGTCGGTAGATTAGATCCAGTAAAGGATCAGTTAACTCTAGTGCAAGCCTTTATCCATCTAATTAAAACCACTCCAGAGTTAAGTCATCAAGCTAGGTTAATTATAGTCGGTGATGGTGTATTATTGTCAGCACTGCAAACAGTCGTTCGAGACGCTAATATAGATCATTTAGTTTGGTTTGCTGGCGAAAGACATGATGTAGCTGATATCATGCAAACCTTGGATTTGTTTGTACTGCCTTCTATTAACGAGGGGATATCTAATACCATACTTGAAGCAATGGCTAGCGCATTGCCGGTTATAGCGACTGAGGTTGGCGGGAATCCAGAGTTGGTGGTTGATGGTCAAACCGGCTATTTAGTCTCAAAGCAAGATCCCATCGCTATGGCGGTCGCTTTTAAGCGTTATCTGCTTCAGCCTGAACTGTTAAGGCTTCATGGTCAGGCTGGGCGCTCAAGGGTGGTATCAACATTTAGTTTGAGTAGAATGATGGCTGATTATAAGGCCATTTATGATAAGTTATTGGTAGAACGTGTTTAAATTAACGGTAATAAGATGACGATTAAAAAAACAGCTTTAAACAAAGATAAGCTTAATCAGATTGTAACGGATGCTAGGCGTAATCAGGAATTACGCGAGCAATCCTATAGAGGGCAGGCGCTTAAGTTGTACCCGTGGCTGTGTGGTCGATGTGCGCGTGAGTTTACGCATACCAATTTGACGGAGCTGACGGTACACCATAAAAATCATAATCATGATGATAATCCTACGGATGGCAGTAACTGGGAGTTGTTATGCCTTTATTGTCATGATAATGAGCATTCACGGTACGAAGAGACTCGTTTTGGCAGCTCAAAATCTACAACCTCTAATGCGCCAGCGTCCAGTCACAATCCTTTTGCTGATTTGAAAAGCTTATTGAATAGTAAGAAATAAAGTACAGGCGACATATCCCTTGGCTACATCGTATCAATACCCAGATTAGCTAACGTATCAGCGCGTTCATTGCCAGCATCGCCAGAATGGCCTTTCACCCATTTCCATTCAATGGTGTGTGCTGCTATGGAGTTATCTAATCTGCGCCATAAGTCTTCATTCTTAACGGGGGCTCTGGCTGCAGTTTTCCAGCCTCTTTTTTTCCAGTTAGGCATCCAGTCAGTAATGCCTTTTAATACATAGCTAGAGTCGCTGTTTAATTGTACTGAGCAAGGTTTAGTTAATGATTCTAACGCTTGTATCGCGGCCATCAATTCCATGCGGTTATTGGTGGTTAGTTTCTCAGCGCCATAAAGTTCCTTAATATGGCCTTTATAGTTGAGCAATACCCCCCAACCCCCCAAGCCTGGATTGCCACGGCAAGCGCCATCGGTGTAAATAATAACAGTGTTAGTCATGTTTTTTTTGTGCTGAAGGATGTAGTGAATGGACTAAAGATAAGCGAGAGCTTTCATTTTTTACCGGTGTTAAAGGAATGATATTGTAACGGCGTTTTATAGCTTTAATGGCATAAGCCGTAGAAAAAAAGCATTGGCTCTGGGTAGCAAGTCGACCTTGTTTAGATTTGACGGTATCTAAGTTAAATTCAGAAGAAACAGTCACTTCAAAATTTAACAACTTCAGCCAGTCTAAGGTTCTTGAGCGGGAAATAAAGTGCCCTCCCCAAGAGTCGGCCATTTTTTTGTCCCATAGATATTGATATCTTACCCAAATACTCCAAGGGTTGAAGTTGACTATCACCAACAAGCCCTCAGGTTTTAAGATGCGCTCGATTTCTCTCATGGTTTGAAAGCGATAACTATCGAACTCTAATAAATGGGGGACGATGATCATATCAATACTATCGCTTTGTAAGGGCAGACTATAGGCTTTAGCTTGGATTTTTAAGGCGTCTTTAGTGCTTAGCGCCTTGGCATCTAAAACGATGTAGTTTTTGTATAAGGTACAGTCGATGAATTCATCTTCCCAGCCTAGTCCTCCGAGTTGCAGAATAGTTTGTTGGCAACTGACCGTGATAGATCGACGTAAATAATCAATTTCAAGTTCTTTTAAGAGCTTGCCTCTAGGTGTTTGGTACCATGCAAATAAGAAATTACGCTTCATTACTACGCTCACAATGATGTCAAGTTAACGATTTTTAATAATAAATGGTATAATCTCGACTAATGTTGACAACTATACCCATACCCTCAGGCTTAAAGATGAAACATGTTAATTTTAACAGGCCGATTAACTTTTTATTAATATCGATATCGTTAATTGTTACCGGTTGTTCTAATGAACTCAAAGAGCCCTTAAGCTTAGATCCAGCAGAAGCGATTAAGCCAGTTGCAAACAGCGACTATAATTATTATCAGTCTTCTAAGGCATTAAGCAAGCATAAATTCAAAACAGCCTCAACGCATCAAGGTACTGTTTGGGAGCGTTTACTGTCTTTGTACTCATTACCTGACATAAAGCATCCGCGTATTGATCATGCTGTTGCTTGGTATTTGGAGCATCCTGAAGCACTCGCCATACTTCAACAACGTGCAGAGCCTTATTTACATCACATACTTGATGAAGTTGAAGCGAATAATATTCCCGGTGAATTAGCTTTATTACCGGTCGTTGAAAGTGCTTTTATCGCTGATGCTTATTCAAAGGCAGATGCGTCGGGGCTTTGGCAGTTTGTGCCGGCTACGGGTAAAGAATTTGGCTTGCAGCAAAATGATTGGTATGACGGTCGTCGAGATATTTATGAATCTACTAAAGCTGCGACCATCTATTTAAAACAACTTAGTGATATGTTTGATGGTGATTGGTTGCTGGCATTGGCCTCCTATAATTGTGGCCAAGGACGAGTCAAAAAATCAATAGAAAAAAATGAAGATCTTAGTTTAGAGACTGATTTTTGGTCACTTGATCTGCCGGGAGAAACGGAAGACTATGTGCCGCGATTGTTAGCTATCGCTAAGATATTTGCTAATGCTGATGAATATAAAATTCATTTATATCACATCCCTAATAAACCCTACTTTGAAGTCGTTGATATTAAGTCTCCCTTGGATTTAGATAAAGCCGCGCAACTGGCAAACACACCGTTGCATAAGTTTTTAAAGCTTAATCCGGGTTTTAATCGTGCGAGTACCGCGCCTCATGGCCCACATCGTTTGTTAGTGCCTGTCGATCAAGCGCAAGCTTTTAAAGAAAATCTAGCGACACTGCCTTTTTCAGAGCGAGTCGATTTAAAACAATATGATGAGCAAGTGGCAAGTAATCGAGTGCAAGTAAAGTCCAGTACTCAGGCGCTTAAAAAAGACATCAAATTGCCTCTGCAATACACGGTTAAATCAGGCGATGATCTGGCCTCTATCGCTACTAAAAACCATACCACACTTAAGTTATTGGCCTTGGCTAATCATTTAGGTAAGGCATCGATACATGCGGGTATGAAGCTATTGATACCTGGACACGAAAAAGTGACTAGTGTTGCCGTTGTAGCGCCTACTAAGCCTGACAAGGTCGCTAGTGCTGCCATCGTCGAGCCTGCTAAGTCCGACAAGGTTGCCGTTGTAGCACCCACTAAGCCTGACAAGGTCGCTAGTGCTGCCATCGTAGAGCCTACTAAGCCTGACAAGGTCGCTAGTGCTGCTATCGTAGAGCCTGCTAAGGCTGACAAGGTTGCCATTGCTGCACCCATTAAGAGCAATGCTAAGCCTAAGGTCGCTGCCAGTACTCAAGTTTATGCGGTTAAAAAAGGCGATACTATCCATACTATTGCTAAGCATTTTGCAGTAGCGCCACAAGAACTAGCAGCCTGGAATAATATCACTTTAAAAACTACCTTAGCGTTAGGTCAAAAACTAACCATTAAAAGCGCTATTCCTCAGCTTGCCAGTGTAGCGCCTTCAATTCATCTCGCTAATTACAAAGTAAATAGGTGAGGATAAGTCGTTTTTAACAAAACGACTATCAATTTAAGACGGGACAATTAGCTTAATCGTTTACTTTTAGACAGGGTTCTCCTAAGCGCAGCCCTCATCGTTATACATAACTTTTTTAGCGCTACCCTTGTCCAGTGACTGTTACTTTAAAATACCGTAGGGACAAGTCGCGACCTGTCCCGTGTGCCCAATAAACTCCTTGGATAGCCATGTAGGATGGTTAAGCGCTAGCGCATCCACCAAGACATAGCGTCGTGTGTGATTACCATCGAATGTGTAGACTAAACGAACTCGATCATACTCGGTGGATGCGCTGGCGCTTATCCACCCTACAAAACTTAAGTTAATAACCAAGCGCTTGGATATAAACGCTATTTAAATAGCCTGTTAATAAACGTCGACAGATGTTCTATTTCTTCAACACAAACAGAATGTTCCATCAGATAGTCATGCCATTGAACAAGATAGCCTAGGCTTTTAAGTTGAGTAGCGACGGCTTTGCCGGTTTCTATTTCAACGATGGAGTCTAATATGCCATGTGCCATAAATATCGGTATAACGGCATTTTCTGGACTCTGTTCTGAGCTTAATTGTTTAAGTGTAGGTAAGTAGGTTGAAAGCCCAATGATACCCGCCAGTTTGTGCGGATATCTTAAGCCGGTATGTAAGGCAATCACACCACCTTGAGAAAAACCGGCTAGTAAGATATGTTCGGGCTTTATACCTTTATTGATCTCTTGGTCTATTAGCTGTTTTAGCCCTAGTTCTGATTGATAAATACCGGCTATATCAACTTGGCGCTCTAAAGACATTTCCAAAATATCATACCAAGCGCGCATTTTCGAACCACCATTAATCGTGACTGCTACTATCGGTGCATTAGGGAAAATGAAATGGATGTTCGCGCCAGCTTTTAAGTGCAGTTCTTCTGCTATTTTTTCAAAGTCATGGCCATCGGCTCCTAAGCCATGTAACCATATTATCGAATACAGGTGAGTCCCAGTTGGCAGAATTTCTATCGTACTAAGTTGAGTGTGCATAATGGACTCCTTAAAAGTGTTATCAAAGGGTGAGGTTGTTTTGGGGTGGTTATGTTAACGGCTATGCTATCGCTAACCCGAGTTTATAGCTACATTGATTTTCTATCATCGGCTGTCATCAATCGGCTTGCTAAAGCATGATCTGAAAAAGTAGTTAGTGCAAGTCCTAGTATCTGGCAGTGTCCGCCTTTAGACTCGTAGTGATGTTGAAATTGCTGTAAAAACGACATAACACTATGGTCTATTAAATAAGCGTTACTCAGATCAATAATAAGTGTCTGACCAGAAGCGAGTTGATTCAGTGCTTGCTTTAAGGGCAGTACATTTGAAAATAGCGCTGAACCTGATAATTTAATGAGTTGCGTGTCCGTGTCGCTAG
>CAIVYW010000394.1 GCA_903910205.1 uncultured Methylococcaceae bacterium
ATAGGATGTGCTGAACGGCAGTGAAGCGCATCACTATGATAGAGCGATGCGCTTCACTAGCGTTCAGCACATCCTGTCATAGATAAGTCAAGCCCTTAAATATCATCTATTTTCAGGTCTATACCCTGCACGAAATCCTCCTTTTTTTAAAAATTAAAAATAGGCTTTGATTTCATGCAGTCAATATTCTTTTAGTTAAAGCGATCTTCCGGGATATCGCCAATGGGGTAATCAGACCTGTCATAGAATGTCCACTTAAAGTGGCATCGGCTCAGCTTCATCGAATATTTTATCCATTGGGTATCCTCTGATGTGCCTCATTAACTATGAGTGGGCTTCTGGTGAGCCTCAGGATGTGCCGAAGGTCACATCATCGGAATTCTTTTAACTGTTTACGCTTTGGCTTGCCTTTAGGTCATGATTTACCTCAGTCTTTGCTATCTGTCTTTGTTAATTTTGAGCTTAAATCGCAACCTTTAGTAGCTTGCTAGCATCGAATCGTTCACCTCGTGCGATATGCCATAGTGCTAATGGCAGCTTTCGCATTAAGGCAATCACGGTCTTTAACTTGGCTCGGTCATCTTTTTTGGCTTTGTACCATTTGCCGACCAAGGGATCATTGACCAGTAAACGGAGCGCCGCCATATATAAAAACTTTCGCGCTACCGCTGAGCCACGTTTACTTAACCGTAGTCGACCATTAATTTGACCGCTACTTTTTTCGGTAAGATTGACGCCCAACGCCTTCTGGTAACTTTTTGGTGTAGCAAAACGCCGTGGATCAAGATGTAAACTGACCAAAACTGCCGTGGTAACTTTACCAATTACCTGTCCCATTTCCCGTAGTGCTTCGTCATTGTCAACCAGAGCTTCAAGGGCGTTCTTAGCCGTCTGTTTTTGCAGGCGACTATGTTCCAACTCACTGGCTAAGGCCATAAGAAACTGACGCTCAGCTTCTATACAGGGCTCGCCCAAGGTATTGATGGCACTAGCAATCACGAAGGCTATTTTTTCTAAAGATAACCCACTTCTACCCCAAGAACGCATATCTAAAGCGGCCTGTTTCGACTCTGCGGCGATGTTTTGTGGCGAACCGTAATGTTTTATTAACTGCTCCAATGTCACCGAATCCAAAGGCATCAGGGTCAATACTTCTGGCCAATGCCGACTCAGATAAGCTTCCAATCGATTCTGATTACGAAGATGCTGGCTTTGATGTAGATCATATTCAAGTCTGAGTGCATTCATTCGCCGCTCTTCAAGCGTAGGCTCACACCATAACTTAGTAATGTTGTCCTTATGCAAGTTGGCAATCAGCCAAGCCGACTTGGCATCATGCAGACTAGGCACGCCATCGAAGATTTCTCGGGCATCATGAACCTTCTTGGCATTAGCCTGGTAAATTGCAAATCCAGCTTGGCGACATTGATACCTCAAGGAGTCGCCGTAGGTACTGGTCGATTCCATCACCACAGCAATGGAGACCTCTAGCGCTTTAATCTGCTCAATCAAATAAGGCGTCTGTTCCAAATGACTCCATTGCATCATCCAACTTTTGGTGTGGTCTTGATTAGTCAATAAGGCGTATTGCTGAACTTTTGCAACATCAATGGCTAATACCAACGCCTCTCCTGCGACGTGTTCTTTCACTTGCAACCAATTTATAGTGTTGACTTTTTGTGCTCTGTAAGTATGCTTGTTCATGGCGGGAATACCTCCTACGTCTAGGGTCTCTGTTTCTTTGAAAAAGATTCTATTTTGAGGGTTCTCGCTTCTCTTTGCTAGTCTGTACTATAGCTGACTATGCACTGCCTCATCATCCCTATGCCAGCGCCCATTACGGAACACCAAGCCCTCAGTGTTGCGCTCGCCTTCTTTGGGGCTGGCTTTTTCTGTGGCATTTTTGGGTTATTGGGGTATAGTTCTTCTGGGTCGTTGCTTTGGCCTGTGACCGCGCTAGGGGACTCTTTGAGTTGATTGGTCTGCGCCCTTTCCCAAAGCAGCGGCTTGTTCTTATGGTGAGTCCCTCGCTAAAAGTG
>CAIVYW010000395.1 GCA_903910205.1 uncultured Methylococcaceae bacterium
ACAATTACTACAGAAAAGCAGACGTATCATGTGATTGAAGGGCTTACGCCTTTGCGACAAAAAATTCTGTCGCTTTTCGGGCCGACTGTGGCAAATATATATCAATTTTCTTCTGGGTAGTACCCGCTCAATGTAAGTATTTACCTCCCCCCTTTGAAAAAAGGGGAGAGTAAAGCGAGGGAACAGAGGGGGATTTATTTAACAAATAACCCTAACTCCTCTTTTTAAAGAGGGCGAACTGAATTATTATAAAACCACCGCTTCCACGACAACACGCCACACCCTTAACTAAGGATTTTTTATGAGTACAACCAGCCTTAACGACACTCTCGCACAACGTGAAGCCCGCATCGAACAAGTCCTTGCCTATATTCAACAAACCCAAAAGTTATTTGAAAAATACGCCAGTTCCGAACTTAAAGCAGCACAGGGGCGTTTTGAACCACTGATTCAAGGCTTACAATCCGATAAAGTGCGGATAGTCGTTATTGGTGAGTTTTCTCGCGGTAAATCCCGTTTAGTGAACGCCTTACTGGGCATTGATTTATTACCCTCGGCAAAACAAGCGACCACCGCCATTAACACTTTTTTGCAATCGCCACCGCTTGGACGAGAACATGAAAAGTACATCGCCCTTAGCTTCATTGATCCTAACCGTTTGCCTGAAGAATTAAGTTGGGATGACGACGATGTACTTAAAAAATGGGGAACTGAGCTTGATAAAACCAACAAAAATGCGCGTAGTGAATTACAACAGATCGATGTCTTTGCCGCGCATGAGTTATTAAATAAAGGCTTAGTCATCATTGATACACCCGGATTGGAATCTGTCGTTGCTCATCACGAAGAGATTACCCGTAAAGCCATTGCCAGCGCACATATCGCCATTTGGGTACAAAGTGTTGAACAATTAGGCGGCACTAGCACTGAATGGGGCTTTTTAACCGATACCGTGCGCCAACATTTTCGCAAGTTTTTAACGGTAGTTAATATGTGGGATCAAGTCTTAGAACCCCAAGATGCTCATGATATAGCTAAGCCTGAACTAGAACGAGTGGATGAAAAAATGAACGCCGTGCGTGATAATTTTCGCTTCCAGTTAAGAGACTTACCCGATGCTGAATTGGCTCTAATGACCAATAACTTACACTTAATGGGTGTCAGTGCGAAATGGGCCTTAAGCAACAATCCTGAACAGCGACAACGCTCTGGCATTAATCACTTAGTAGATCGTATCGCTGATTTATGCAATTCAGGCGAAGCACAACAAGAAATTTTTTATAAGCCACTGAAACAATTAAGCAGCATTCAAAACACCTTAGTCATGGATTTGGACGATGAACTCGAAGCTTTAAATGATCTACGTGACATTAAAGAGAAACAAAACGAATTGGCGTTATTAGAACAGCAAATTAAAAATCAAGAATTAGAGCAAAGCCAAACAGCTAGAGAGCACCAAGACGAACATTATCGCGCCGCACAAACGATCACTAAGCAAATCAACGACAACTTAGTGCAGCCATTACGAGCCTTACGCGATGAAATAGATATTCTTCTGACTGAAAGTTATATCAAACGTGAAGTGGAAGCAGGCCGTAAAAACATCAGTTTACCCGCTGAGGCGCACAAAACATTTCAGCTAGTAACCCAGTCTGTCGGTGATGCATGGTTACAACAAAAACGCCAAGTAGAAACTGCGTTAAACGACTTAAAAATTGAATATGTTGAAGCTATGCAAAAACACAGCTTAGAACTAGAAAAATCCTTAGACGGCATAAAAATAGAACTACCCGAAATTAAAATTGATTTGCAACTCGATTTATCCAGTGTGATTGATTACCAAAAGAGAAAATTAGAGATAGAGCAGAGCTTAGAAGAAACCGGAGCTGATTTAGAAAAATATGAATTGGAAAGTGCCAAACTATCGATTAGTGATCCTCGTTTACATTCAGCACAAGCAGCCTTTGAACGTGCTCATCGACAGCTAGGTGATTTGGGCTCTCAACCTTCGCCGCGTAGCTACCAAGAAAGCGAACAAGTCAGTAAGGGTGGAGTATATAGCGATGCAAAATACAGAGACGTCACATATTACGATGATAGCAATGTCAAAAAATATCATGAAGAACGTAGTGAACTTAAAAATGATTTGCTGAATCGTGAGAAAAAAGTAGATCAACTCATGCAGGAAGAAGCGGCAAAAAGTGAAAAACTTCAAACTAACGAAGTATTACGACGCAAAGCAGAAAAGATGCTCGCTGAACTAGAAAAAAAGCACAAAGAGGAAGAGCAAAAGATTGCTAAAGAAAAACAAGACATCATAGCCGACACATTACACCATTTACGTAACAGCACCACAGGCGAATTAAATAGCCGCATTAGCTATTTAGAAAAGAATGCCAGTCAAATTATTGAACAGTTATTCAATGACCAACTTACTTCTCTGCTTGCCTGCGTAGAAGAACAATTCATGCAGCCATTACGTGCCAAACAAAGTAAACGTGAAGAAGTTTTACAGCTATTTGAATATGATAAAACCAACATTGAACGCCGAAAAGCTGAATTAATAACAGCCAAAAAAGAACTTTCTGAGGTCATGGAATTTACTGATCGTGCCTTGGCAAACTGATGATCGGACGTTGCATTAGATACCCTCATAGCCCAACATCGTATTGGTTTATGGCGTCTTACTTTATAAATTTAGAGGTAATTATTCCGCTCTCTTTGTTGAGAGAAACCTGAATATTTATATTACAAACGACAACTAACATGAATTAAGGCACTTATGAACCTCGAACAAACTCTGCTAGAAAAATTACCGACAGCCTTACAGGCTGAAGTTGAAAACATTGCCAATAAAACTATCAACTTACCCACACCCTTACGTGTCTGTGTGGTCGGTGAATTTTCTACCGGAAAAAGCAGTTTAATTAATGCCTTACTCGGTGAAATACTGTTACCTACCGCGCGTGAAGAAACCACCGCCTTACCGACGTTCATCGAATATGGGCCTGAATTACAGCTTGAATTAGTCGATACCGAAGCAACAAGCACGATCATTAATCAAGAACAATTTTGCCACTATACGGTTTCTGCACCAGACAATGCTTTATATACGGTATTACGCTATCCCGCTCAGTGGTTAAATGGTTTAACGCTAATTGATTTGCCCGGATTAGGTAGTCAATCGCAACGTCACAGCGACTATACCCACGCACAAATCAGTGCGGCAGATGCCATTCTTTACTTACTGTCAGCGCGTGGCGCCACCCAAGGCGACTTAAAACTCCTAAGGCTGATCAAGCAATATGGTAAACATTTAATGATTGCCGTCGCGCAATGGGACAGCATTGAACAATCCATACAAGAGGGCGAACATGCCCCCGATTTAATCGAATGGCAAGCACAAATTGCCGAAGAAACAGGCGTAGATTTAGCATTGATCGGTGTCAGTAAATACGGTCATGGCCGAGATGTGATTATCGCCTTTTTACAGCAAACAAAACAGAATCTACAAGACATTCGTGAACAGCGTTTTCAAGCAGAATTAGTGCCGCTATTAACCAACACCTTAGGTCAACTAAATACACAACAAAGCATTTGCACCTCTAACAGCATTGAAGAAAATCAAAGTCTACACACAGAATTACTGAAGCAACGACAAACCTTATTGACTATAAAAACTGACTTGTATAGTCGCAGTAATCAAGATCAATCCCAACTTGAACAACAAGCGCAACAACTGACCAGCCAACATCGCCAACAACTCAACACCACGCTAAATGATTTACCCATGACGACCCATACTGATCAATGGCAAGCATTAACCGAATCGGCCTACCAACAACTACAAAGACAAGTCTTTGCCACTGCCGATAACTTAAAAAACCTATCGACGACTTATGGACAGCTCAATTTACCCGACATTGACATTCAGCAGTTCAATCTACGCTTACCCACGCCGGAAACCATTGAGCTAAATAGCTTTATCGACACCAGTCGCTTATCAGCATTACAAGCTGAACTCGAACAAAAACAACAAAGTGCTAATACAGACCGTTCTAAAATCAATAGCTTACCAAGAACTACCATCAATGACACTTTGCAACAACTCAATGAATTACGCGCTGAACGCACCTTGATTGCTCAACAAGAACTACCACGCACAACACAAATCATTGAAGGTAGTGATGACGGTGCTAAAATAGGTAAAAACATTGGGCAACTACTTGATTTGGCTTTAATTGCCTTTGAAGGTCCCGTATTGATGATTCCCAAAGCCGCCTCTATGTTAGGGCAAGGAGCTAAAGCCGCCAAAATCGTACACAACGTAACTAAAGTCACAAACATCGTTAAATCATCCAATCTCGGTTTTTTAGAAAAACTATCGCTTAGTTATTGGGGAGAGCAACTAGGAAAACGTTTTGATCAACCAACACAAACGATTGAAATAATAGACCCAGAGGCCGAAGCCGAACAACGCAGACAATTACAAGAACAAGACAAACAAATCACGGCACAACGCATGGAATTACATCGACTAGAAGACCTGCAACAACAAAATGACTACAGCAGTTGGGCATTAGAGCAAAATTTAAAAGAACAACAACGACTCACTGCTAGTATTCACAACCTTCAAGAAAAAGCCGAAGCCGCACGGTGCGAAGCTCAATCTGATGCCATTCATCAACAACAAGCCCTACTGGATAATTACCGCCAACAATTAGTAAATCAAAGTTTAATTCACTTTGACCAACAAATTCGCCCGATGATTGATCTACTAAGAAACACCTGCAAACACTATTGGCAAGTCCACGTTGAAATGACCTTAGCGCAACGCTTAGAAACCATTGATGCCTTAAGCCAACAATTGCAACAAGGCCCTGAACAAAAACAAGCGGCCTTAATCGGCTTACAACAACAAGTGACACACGTTCAAGCGGTGTTAAATGCTTTAAAGGTCAATAGCTATGTCCATTGAAAATCTGCTTAATTATTCGGTTGATAACACGATTATCAACCATTATTTAAAGCTTTTAGCTGAACGCGATATAGCAGCTGCACGGCGTAATACAGCGTTAGTGGAGCTATTGCGTTTGAGTCAAAAGGCATTGACTGAGACTCGCGAAGAGCTTCGATTAGCAGAGGAAGCTAAGGCTAGATTAGTGTTGATAAACACCTTAACTAAACTTGAGTCAACCCAAGTGAAGCCGGCCAATATTAATGAGCAAGTGCCGATACCGATACCAATTCCGATGCCGATGCTGATGCCGATACCGGTGTCAATATCGTCGACATCAATAGAAGAAACCCAGCCACAAAAAACAACCGTAACAAAAGCCAATGAAATAGGCATCAGTATAGGACAGTTTGTTGCCTATAGTGACGGTACGCTACTGGACACCTATACCGATTTAATGTGGTGTCGTTATACCATTGGACAGCAATGGATAAATGACCTAGTCATTGGTGATGAAAAAAAGATGGATTGGGAAAAAGCAAAGAAAGCGGCCGCCTTATTCAACAAGACTGATGCTTGCGGCGGCTTTAGCGATTGGCGATTACCAACCATTGATGACTTCCCGACAATTAAAGATAAAAGCAATCCTATTTATAGGGATGACAATATCTTTCCTGTTAACGGTGAGCAATTTTGGTCCTGTTCTGAATATGACAATAACTTTGCAAAGATTTCTGAGTTCCTCAGAGGAAGTGATAGTTATCAAACCCGCCATAAGCATAGCGCTTGTTATGTACGATTAGTGCGTGGTTAACCGACGGGAGTGGAGTGCAATAGCTTCAGCTATTGCTTTATAAAAACAGCTAAAGCTGTTTTACTCCAGACAAGTGGGCAAACGATAAGGTTATTTGCCCACCTACAGCTCTATTCGATACCTACGCAAAATACAATTGACCAGCCAACAGAAAATTAAAGCCATTCGAATTCAGAAGATACCGTAGATTTGCGCGTTGTGCCCAACGCCTTAACTTGACTCCTATTTGTGAAATCCCTGCATGAATCTAATGCAGGGATTTCAATGCCTCTATGCTGGAACAATGTCTACGCTGCTAGAAGAAAAACCTAAATGAACATCACTTTAAGCGAAACGTTACGTACCACCTTAAACCAGGATATTGCACAGTTGATGCCCGAAAGCCCCGAGGGTGCAAGTGCTGTATTAGCCCATCGCCGCTTACAAGCCGTGGCGAACAGCTCACCATTATTATTAACGTGGTTAGCTGAACCGTGGTGGTCAGAAAATATTGAGGCGACCGTCATCCTTTGTGCCAGAATTCATTTATACGCCCGTATTTTAGATGATGCGCTGGATGAAAACTTGCCGATTCATCGGTTGTTACTGCTACGCGCTCAAACATTATTTTGGTCATCAGTGTCTGAATTGGCGATATTGCACCCGCAACACGGGCAACACAGTATGCAATTAATTCAGGAAACCATCAGTGCTGTTGAGCAAGACGATAGCCAGATGTCACCTAGTTTATGGGGGCTAAAAAATCATCATTTATTATTAATTCCACTGTTGTTATCCAATAATAGTGAGACATGGCAACAGAGTAAAACCGCGCTTTCTAAGGTGATTTGGTTAATGCAAACCGGCGAGGAATGGCGACAGAATGCATTGAAAACCAAAGCCAGCAAATACCAGGTATTAGCGGAAGTTGAACGCATTATGACTGATCAAATACCGTTACTATTATCACAAGGCGGCTGGAAATTAGCGGCTAAACGCGCCGTGTGGGAATGTCAGCGACTACTATCGGTGTTATGCAATTAAGGGCGATGCATTATGTCGGCTACCAACGTAAGACAGGACTGTTTAGCTCAACAATACCTTCGCCAAAAAAATAACCCACAGAAGGTAGAAAACACAGTGGTTATAACGCATTGATAATACGTATTTATATTAAAAATTATGTCAGAAAAACGTCTGATCTAATTATTAATAACTAATGCCCAATGTCGATTGATTATGAATCATTGGGTTACAAACGAAAAAGTGGCGAAGGTATTGATTGATACCAATGTTTTTGTCTCCGAACTTAGTCAAATGAAAGCGCATCCCGAAAAGTTTTATGTTTAGCACTTATGGGGAAAATGCATCCTCAAACTACTGGGCTAGCAGCCTTGGGTTACATCACGAATAATTAAAAAAGAGGCAATATCTACTGATGCTAAGTTCTGAAGATCTCGACACCTTGCTGCTCACTTTTAAAGTGGCTGGTATGGCCACGACTATTATGCTGTTAATAGGCACTCCGTTAGCTTGGTGGCTGACCAGAACTTGCTCTGCTTGGAAAGGACCTATTAATGCCATCGTCGCACTGCCATTGGTATTACCGCCAACGGTATTAGGCTTTTATTTATTGGTACTGATGGGACCATCTGGAGTCATTGGAAAATTCACTAACTGGCTAGGCTTGGGTACTTTAGCCTTCAGCTTTTACGGCTTAGTGATCGGTTCAGTGCTATATTCCATGCCCTTTGTCGTTCAACCCTTGCAAGCCGCTTTTGCAATGATCGGCAAGCAGCCTCTGGAAGCTGCTGCCACCTTACGCGCCAGCCCATTCGATAGCTTTGTTAGTGTGGTGATGCCCTTGGCAAAGCCCGGCTTTATAACGGCGGCAATTTTAGGTTTTACGCATACGGTGGGTGAATTTGGTGTGGTACTGATGATAGGTGGCAATATTCCTAATAAGACTCGTGTAGTATCCGTACAAATCTATAATCATGTCGAAGCCTTAGAATATAGCGAAGCGCACTGGTTGGCCGGCTGCTTGTTAGTGTTTTCATTTACGGTATTACTGATACTGTACACTCAGCTTAAAGCGTCACCTGTGGCGCAACCGTTTAAATGACCGTCATTAAGGCTAGATTTGCGCTTAATTATGGTGACTTCAAATTAGAGGTCGATTTAAGCTTACCTAGCACCGGTGTTTCGGTATTGTTTGGTCATTCTGGTTCAGGAAAAACCACGCTACTGCGCTGCATCGCCGGACTAGAACAGGCAGCGCAAGGCTATTTAGCGCTAAATGGCACTATTTGGCAAGATAGTGAGCAGCACCTATTCCTACCCACTTATAAACGGCCACTAGGCTATGTGTTTCAGGATGCTAATCTATTTTCGCACTTAAGCGTGTTAGATAATCTGCATTATGGCTTGAAGCGTGTCAAAAATAATCTAGGCTTAATCAAGCTGAATCAAGCCGTTGAATTATTGGGCATCGGTCACTTATTGACGCGTATGCCCAACCATTTATCAGGGGGGGAGCGGCAACGAATTGCTATTGCAAGGGCTTTGGCGCTTAACCCCGAAATTCTCTTAATGGATGAACCGCTGGCATCACTTGATTTTAAGCGTAAACAAGAAATCTTGCCTTATTTGAGCAGACTCCACCAACAACTAGACATTCCAGTTGTGTATGTCACGCACTCACAACAAGAAATGGCACAACTGGCAGACACACTGGTTATTTTAGAAGACGGTCATATCTTAGCCGCAGGTCCACTATCAGCAACACAAAGTCGTCTCGACTTGCCGTTGGCGCACGATAGAGAAGCGGCAACGGTTTGGCAAGTCATCATAGCCGAACATGAAAGTCATTATCATCTAACTCACGTTGACTTTGACGGCGGCTCACTGAATATTCCGGCCGTTGATGCCAAAATAGGTATCGCCTTAAGGATACAGATTTACGCACGAGATGTTAGTATTGCCCTAACAGAACCCAGCGCAACCAGCATACTCAATGTACTACCGGCCATCATTAATGAGTTTACTGAGGGACGAGATGGCCAAGCACTCATTCAGTTACAGGTTGGTAAAAATCTATTATTAGCGCATATCACTCGTAAATCATTATTGTTACTCGACTTGCAGATCGGCATGCCGGTATTTGTACAAATTAAAGGCACGTCGATATTAAATTAACACAGCAACTCAACCTAAACCACAAAATAAGCATCGTAATGAAAACACCCTGCCCCCTTATTTCCAACGACCTACCTATCGCTCCCCAAAAGCAACGCCATAATCCACTGCACGGCCTTACATTAGAAACAATAGTCACCGCATTAGTGACCCATTATGGTTGGACAGAATTGGCTGAACGCATTCCCATCAACTGCTTTAGCAATGATCCAAGCATCAAATCCAGCCTAAAGTTTTTACGCAAAACCCCGTGGGCACGCACTCAAGTAGAAGGTCTTTATGGCTTTATGTTACGCGATATTAATCGCGCTAAGTCTGATGACTAAGCTCAACTAATACCCTGACTAGTGATTGCTTGGGCTAAGGTCTGCCTGGATTCGAGAGGCCATGTAGAGCTGGGTCGAGATTGTATATAAGGCATAGTTATCGTCTCCATGCTCCGATTGCTGGGATTCTACTGTCTCGACATCCCAGCCTTACGTATAATGTAGGCTAGGATGAGGTACGAATCTCAGCATTTAGAACCCAAAAAAAGGAGCAGCGAACGGCGATTTACATTAGCTCCTCCCCTAACAAGCATAGTTAACTACACCAGTTATTATCCCTGTCGTGAAGACATGCGAAGATGATTACTTGTGTAGATAACTATTGCACTACAACTTCACCTTCTTTCAAAAAATCAACTCTTAAGCCTATGAAGTCCAATCACGTTCTAATCCTTGCTCAACAAAGTAAAATCGCAGCAAACCAGTTATCATCAAGCTCTGAAAGCCTTCGTAATTTGGCTCTCTCAAAAATGGCTGACTCGCTAGAATCCGTTAAGCATCAGGTGCTTGAAATTAATGCTCAAGAAGTACTAAAAGCTAGGCAGGCAGGTCAAACAGATGCACTTATCAAACGCTTAACGATAGACGAGAAAGTCTTCAAGTACATGATCTCCAGACTCAGAAAAGTAGCGCAATATCCAGACCCACTCAATCGAGTGCTATCAGGACATACCAATCCAAATGGTCTGCACGTTTACAAAAAATCAGTACCTCTGGGTGTGATCGGCATTATTTATGAGTCTAGACCTAATGTCACTAGTGATGCCGCAGGCGTTTGTATAAAAAGTGGTAATGCCGTGATTTTACGAGGCGGCTCAGAAGCGCTGCAAACTAATATACTGTTAGCCGATGCCATGATTGAAGGTGCAGTACAGGCCGGACTTCCACAACATGCCATACAAATCATTCGCACACCCGGTCATGAAGCCGTTAATGAACTACTCGCTATGGATGACTATATTGATGTCTTGATTCCACGCGGTGGCAAAGACTTGATTAAGCGGATTGCCGAAGGCACGCGCATTCCTGTCATTAAACATTATGATGGCATTTGCCATCTTTATCTGGCAGAAGATGCCGACTCAGCACAAGCTATCGAACTAGTCATTAACTCAAAATGCCAAAGCGTTCAGGTTTGTAATGCCCTAGAAACGCTATTGGTTGATCAAAACTGTGCCAACCAACTGTTACCTTTACTTAAAACAGCCTTGACCTCAAACCATATTGAATTACGCGGCTGTGAGCAGACACAAAAACTATTAGCCGACATTTATCCGGCCACAGAAGACGATTGGCATAGTGAATATTTAGCACCGATACTGTCCATAAAGATCGTCAACGGCATTAACGAAGCGATAGCTCACATCAATCACTATGGTTCAGGACATACGGATGGTATCGACACCCAAAGCTTAGCGATGGCCAGACAATTTGAGCAGCAAGTTGATTCAGCATCGGTATTAATTAACGCTTCAACAAGATTGTCAGGGGGGGGGGATTATGGCTTAGGCTCGGTGATCGGCATCAGTACCGACAAACTTCATGCCCGAGGCCCAGTAGGCCCTGATGAACTAACAACTTATAAGTGGGTGGTTTATGGAAATGGTCATTTAAGGAACTAAACTCTCAAGATTTGCCTATTGGAATAACCGGCCGCCGCCTTAAGGTAAGGCAGTTTGAGGTTAAGCTTAGCCTCTGTCCCGCTTTAAATGGGTAGCCTGCAAACCGACAACAACTTAGAAGAGCAGCTGTTGCTTAAGATGCATGTGGTTGTAGGGATTGCCGCACCTAGATCCGCCTAACATTATTCTATGACTGTTTTAGTCAACATCATCATTAGCTACTGTCTAAAAAAGACACTACCAAGACTGTTACACGTGAGTTAATCCGCTAATAATTAAACTAAGCTATTGTTTTAAATATTACATTTACTGTCATTTCTTTGTCATAAAACAATCACTAGTGCTATAGTAAGAATAAAATTAGCTTTAGCTTTAGCTTTAGCTTTAGCTTTAGCTTTAGCTTTAGCTTTAGCTTTAGCTTTAGCTTTAGCTTTAGCTTTAGCTTTAGCTTTAGCTTTAGCTTTAGCTTTAGCTTTAGCTTTAGCTTTAGCTTTAGCT
>CAIVYW010000396.1 GCA_903910205.1 uncultured Methylococcaceae bacterium
CAATGACTGGAATTCCGGTGGCCGCTGCTAAATGAGTAATGCTGGTATCAGGCCCGATATATAATTTTGCTTGGGCAATAATAGTAGTCAATTGAGCTAAAGAAACTTCACCTGCCAAATTGATCGTACCCTCAGGTAATTGGCTTTGAATAGCGGCGACATAATCAAGTTCTTGCTGTGCAGGCCCACATGATAATACCAAGGTTAAACCCAGTTCATGTAGATAATGACCTAGTTCTATCCAAGCATCACTAGGCCATTGCTTATAAGTCCACTGTGGATGCGGATGTAAGACTACATAATCGTTATTAGAGGCTAAAAAAGGGTATTGCTTAATCAGTTGTTCAGTATCATTGCATTGAGGAGCAATCAATACGAAATGCTTTTTAATATTGAGTGCCTCCAATAACTTCAAATGCTGCAAAACAGTGTGAGTGTTGTCATCAAACTCAAGCCAATGCTGCACAAAATACCGTTTCCACCAGCCTGTGGTGTTTTTCGATGGTACAAGAGCAACTCGTATAGAGGCTGCTAGCAAGCCATATAAAAACGGACGATCTCCCGATTGAGTCACCACAACAAGATCATAGCGCCTAAACAACTGAGGCAACAATCGTCGATAATCTGCAAACTTTGGACGGTTAACTGTCGTTATTATTTGATGTATATCGGGATTTCCTTCAAGCATAGCAGCGGTATTAGCATATACCAACACATCTACATGGGCATCAGGAAAGGAAAGCTTTAGTGAATGAATCAAAGGGGTCGTTAATAATACGTCCCCCAGAAATCGCATAGCAATGACTAAAATTCTTTTCGGTTTAGGCTGCAAGGATTTGTAGTCCGTTATTTAGAAAGCATCAATAGTAGTTTGAGAGAATAAGCCGACTTATTCCATTGAGAGCGGATTGCTCTTTTATTTATACTTCAGCTGAATTCAACCAAAGATCATGTTTATTACATAAACTCAGTACATAAAGAATGCCGCTATAATCTTTTAGTGTAAAGGTCGATAAAGCAGCGCTATCTTTAGTAGGATCAAATAGATGTTCATCTAAGAACTTATGATGACTATCTAATAATACGTGCTTAACAATATAGTGCTCGTAGCCTTTCATTTCATGAGCAGTCACTACTTTTACCGTGACCACATTAGCTACTTTTTCTATATCAATGCTAGGTAAATGTGTGGCTACTTTACCACTCCAGCGCCCCGCATCTTCCTTGGTGTAATAGATATCACTGGTACCTTTGACAGGTTTATCAGCATTTGCTAACACCATAGTAGGAGTCACTACGCCAGCCACTATGCCTACGGTACTTAAACGTATAAAATCACGACGTTCCATATTTTTTTTCTCTTTGTTAAACGTTAATGTCAGTTCGATTGAACAATCGATGTTGTCGCTATCGTATCACATACTAATCATTACCTAAGCTCTGATAAGCGGCCTTTCTAGCTTTGACCGACAGGAAGCCTTCATGTACTGTTTTGAAAGCCTTTAAAATAATAGGTGCTCCGCCTATAGCCACTGCATCGACTAAACAATACCAAGCCGCAACACCACTAGGAGGATTGCCTTGCGGCAAGTGTAATACCGGATCAATTGCCGCCCACTTCCATGTACCCACAGCGGTACCAATTAGTTCCAGCCAAGTGGTAATAAAAAAAGCCGCTAGATAAACCATAGGCGAGCGGCCTTTAAATAGATAAATCAAGAATATGCAAAACAGCAAAGCTCCAACATAATCGCCTTGCTCGGGAATACCACTAATTCCCCATAATGACCATAAGCCACATACGGCTAGAACAAATACGGTAATTTCTCTAGCATAACGTAAAAACAAACCCGAGCGTGCCAAAGCCACTGCGGTTAAATACACCATACCATGTCCCGGAGGCACATAAGCGGGTACATTACCAAAACGATAGGTATAGCCACCCATAAAAGGTGAGGCAAAATGTTCACCAATGGTCGCAAAAATGACCGCAATAACGACCTGCATTCTGACTTCTCTGTTTTCGCCCAGTAATAAGCCGATTAAAAAAACCCAACCACTCACACCGAGTGCATTTTGTTTTTCTATACCGGCATTCGCATCACTGATTAAACAAACCGCCACACAAAAAAAAGTAAAGGCGGCGATAACATAATCACGCTTTTTATGCGGATAAAGAATACCTTTAATAGGGAAATGGCGTAGCACAACAACCTTATCAAAAAAACTTACCATTAGCCTAAACAACTCCCTTAATATCATACAAACACCCAAGCCAGTAGGGCATATCGACCCAATTTTCCTAAAAGTATCACTAAACAAGCAGGCAATAAAGGCAGCTTTAACCAACCACCAGCAAAACATAAAGCGTCACCTATAATGGGCAACCAAGAAAAAAATAATATCCAAACGCCTCTTTTTTGAACCAGTGCCAAGGCTTTTTGTTTCTTTTCTGGTAATAACTTAGCAACGGGGAATTTTTTAGCCGCCATAACACCTAAACCCCAAGTCGTCATAGCACCTAAGGTATTACCTATGGTAGCAACAGCTAACAACTGAACAATGGGATGATGGCCTTCTGATACCAAATAAGCCAAAACAGCTTCTGAACCACCGGGAGCAACTGTAGAGGATATAAAGGCACTGATAAACAGCCCCCAAATACCCGTTAATGTTTCTAGCATTTTTCTCTCAAAAAAAAGCCCTGCAACCTAAGATAACAGGGCTTTTTAAGTTATTAATCTTTATTTTTTAGGCAAAATCTTATGCTTATTCGCCATAATGATCGTCATTAATTTAGCTAGCCACTTTACTAATGAATCAAAACTGGTTCTTAGTAAATCAAAAACATAAGTAACGACTTCTGCAGCACTCATACCTTTAAATTTTCGTGCTAGAAAAGGTGATATCAGTAGCCCTATTGCTAAGCCGATGACCGTTACGCCGGTAATACTTGAATCATCTGGTGCGGGGACTTTCACAACAGGTTTTACTGGCGGCGCTATTGCAACTGCTTTAGCTGCAGTGGCTGCATCGGCTTCAGCTTTAATGGCTAACTCAGGCAAGGTAGCCTTGTAATCATCTGCGACAATATACGCAGTTACACCCGGAATACTGGGTAAGTCACCATCACCTTTGCCAACTTTAAGTTGGGCTTTCATGCCTTTTTCCATGTG
>CAIVYW010000397.1 GCA_903910205.1 uncultured Methylococcaceae bacterium
AAAATCATAGTTGCCGAAGTTATTTCGTGCTCGTTCCTAAGTTGATAGCCGTAAATCATCTAACAAATAGTTATTAATCGTTTCTTTTGAGATACAATCAGTTCATGAAATATGAATTAAAAAAAACTAAAGAATTTAATGACTGGCTGCTCGGACTTGAAGAATCATGACTACCATAACCTTAGATAAACAATCCTTAGCTACCTACCAGCAAGACATTGTTGCTTGGGCTAGAGAACAAGCCGACCTTATCCGTGCAGGGCGCTTTGAGCTGCTCGATCTAGAACATATAGCAGATGAAATAAACGACGTGGGCAAAAGCGAAGCAAGAGAACTTGAGAGCAGAATGGCCGTACTCATCGGCCATTTGTTGAAATACCAGTATCAGCCTGAACGCAGATCGAGCAGCTGGACACTGACCATAAAAGAACAACGAAAGCGTATACAGCTCAGACTTAAAAGAACGCCCAGCCTTAAGGCTTTCTTCATCGAAGAAGATCGCTTTGATGATGCTTACCTAGACGGAAGATTGCTTGCAGAAAAAGAAACCAACCTAGACAACTTTCCGCAAAGCTGTCCTTGGACTATCGATGATGTCCTATCCACAGATTGGCTACCTGAAGATTAAAAATTATGCAGCAAAATTAATTGTCAATGCCCAAGAGGATGGTTCTTTAAATACCAAACTAAACCACCGGCCACTGCCATTAAGTTAAGGTTTTTTGTAGAATTGTGGGCTACCTATTTAAAACGGGACAGATAAATAAAGCTGGCTTATTGATTCCGGGAGCGCTGAGCCCCAGCTCGGCGTAGTCAGTCATCGACTTGGCTATCCCGTGCCGAGCTGGGGCTCGGCGTTCCCAGAAAGTTATCTGTCCCGGCTTAAGTTGGAAGCCACTCCCACTGCATACTGGATTCCACTAATTTGCTTGGTATTCAAGGCTAGCCACTTAGGTAAAACGCAATAATACCCCCCCACACCCTATATTTTTTGCGAGTTACCTTAACACGAGACAAAGCGCTTGCGTAGCTGTTACAGTGGGTTGCCATTACGGCTACATTGACAGCTATAAAATTATTTATCTGGCGCTTAATCACATGTCTAGCATTACTTTTGATACTTTAAAATTTGCCAACAAACTTAAATCTGCTGGTGTTCCTAAGAAGCAGGCAGAGGCCGAAGCAGAGGCGCCATCAGAAATTCTTGAGGTTAATCTAAAAGAGCTAGTCACTAAAGAATACCTAGATGCCAAGTTTCAAAAAGAGCTTGCCCCTATACTAACTGATCTTGCTGTCTTAAAGACTGATTCAATAACGCTTAAATGGATGATGGGCATCTTGATTGCTGGCGTTATGTCCATTGTCATCAAGACCTTTTTTTCATAAATCACCCCACTTTAAAAAGCAATTAATCGCGAACGTTATGGCCGCTTTGGATTATTCGGCAAAAGCCATATCCTCATCAGTCTCGTAGTCCAGTAGTCGGGTTAGCGATAGCCTAACCCTATCTACATGGCTTATGATTAATTAGCAAGCATCCCATTTGGATCCGATATTTCCCTAAAGACAAAGGCAACGGCTATTCCTGCCACTATTTCGAACCAAGGTCGGCCTTCGTCCGCATATTTTTGAGTGCAATAACACACTTTGATTCGATCCGTGCTTTTGTCCACATCAATCCTGATGCTGCGGCGGGGCAGGCCATCGTTACCTTGAAAAACACGACTCCAGCCCTGCTTGCGGCCGCCTTCAATATCTACTTCAGCAGATAAAGCCTGATCCAGAGCATCCCAGTCCGAAACACGATAATGATCAGTGACAAACAACAGTTGCTCCCCTGTCACTTGATCAATTAGTTGGGGCATTTCAACATCGGTTACAAATAACTCTAGCCATTGATCAGAAATAATGAGACCACTAATTTCCTTGGCAAGAGCCGAATCAGGCTCGACACCTTCCAGTTCATCCTGAAGCTCTTCTAACAAATTCTCGCTTCGATTACGAGGGAAAGCGTAAACAGCTCCAGACAATTCGAAATGATTTTCAACGGGTAGGACGCGAACTGCCATAAGGTCATATCGGCTTACTTGCTGTGATTCCAACTTTTCCAAAATAACGACAGGCGGACGTTCAGGTAACAGCACATCTCTTAGTGTCATGGATTGGCCATGAATTACCTCGATAATTTCATAAAGCCTGAGCGGCAAGGTTGTCATCAGTTGTAGCCATTGCCGCTGTTCGGCAGAAAAGAGTGGACCACCATCGCCTAGCAACAAATCCGCAACACGATGTTCCTGACCGTTAAGAGTCATAATACCTTCCGCCAAAAACCATTCCATGGCATTGATCATAATGCTTTCATAGAAATCGCTATCCTCGATGATTGCATATTCCTCTTCCAAAAGTCCGCCGAAAAATCCTTCATGGAACGCTTCACGGGCTATATCTCCATACTTAGCAAAGAACCAGTGTATAGCTTTTGGAACCGCTTCGGAGCGACTGCTGTCTCCTCGGATATTCTCTACTTTTAAACAACATTGCTTATACTTTTTACCGCTGCCACAGGGGCAGGGATCGTTACGTCCTAGTTTTTTCATATAGTTAATAGCTTCTAAAAAGAGTGTTAATTACGATACTGGAAGATGCCTAGATTTAATTAGGCGCTCTTTACAATACCTTCGCCAAAAAAATAACCCACAGAAGGTAGAAAACACAGTGGTTATAATGCATTGATAGTACGTATTTATATTAAAAATTATGTCAAAAAAACGTCTGATCTATTTATTAA
>CAIVYW010000398.1 GCA_903910205.1 uncultured Methylococcaceae bacterium
ACGATTGAATTGGAAGAAGATGACTTTAAAATCAATAAACAGCATTGTCTAAATACCTTGGAGAAAATTAATACCGATGGATTGGTGGGCTTTAATCCTATTATTGATGTAGATAGTCATATCAAAGATTTGTTGTGCAATTAGTTAGAGACGACAATTATCAGCGTAAAGAACGCCGATTTTTTAAATACCATCAGAATTTAATCGACAAATATGCTGAAGTTTTAAAAAAGTTACAGATCGATCCCTTTGATAGTTCATTGAAAACACATAAGTTAAAGGGTGATTTAAAAGCGTTTTATGCCTGTAGCTTAACCCATGAGTACCGCATTATTTTTATCTTTCTGATTCAGAATGAACAGCTGGTTTTAGTTGATATAGGTAGTCATGATGATGTTTATTAACACGTTAAATTGCTCTTTATTACAATGCTTGAGTTTGGTTAAGCACTAAACAGTAAAATTTATCACAATTTAATGGAGCATCATGAACGAAATCATATTTTTAGTTGAAGAAGCGCTTGAGGGCGGCTTTACTGCCAGAGCGTTAGGCCACTCCATTTATACCGATGCCGACACGATTACCGAGTTGCATGACAATGTTCGCGACGCAATTGCCTGTCATTTTGACCACGCAGAAAAACCTGCAATTATTTACCTGCATTAAAAAAATACCATGCCCATAAAATACATACCCTATCAACCTAATACCGTTGAAGGGCAAGCCGTTTTAAACAACATTACCCGCACCCAACGGGTGTTGCGTTACCGTGAAAACAACTATGTTTATGACCGCATCCAACGTGGCATGCCTTATTACGAGGTGGAAGCGCAGGAAACGATAGGCGAAGCGTCTGAAAATCTAGTCATTCGCGGCGAATGTTTGTCAGCCTGCGCTTATTTAAAAGAGCAAGGCATACAAATTGACCGGGTGTATATCGATCCGCCGTTTGCCAGTGGTGCCGATTATGCAAAAAAAATCACTATCCGTCGCAATCCAAAGTTGGCAGAAAAAATCGCTGTTGCCGAGCAAACTCTGGACAGCGAAGCACTACGCAGTTTTGAAGAAAAAATGTACGGCGATATTTGGCAAAAGGAAGATTACCTCAACTGGATGTATGAAAATCTGATGGCGATTAAAAGCGTCATGAGTGACACCGCCAGTATTTATGTGCATCTGGATTGGCATATCGGACATTATGTGAAGATATTGATGGACGAGGTGTTTGGGGAGGATAATTTTAAATCAGAAATTATTTGGAAAAGAACAACCGCACATAGCGACTCTTCAGGATTTGGAGTCAATTTTGATACCATTTATTACTATTCAATAAACTCAGATTTTATCTTCAACAAAGTTTATCAGGAATACACCCCAGAGTATTTGACAAGATTCAGCAATCAAGATGAAGACGGCAGGAAATGGAGAGATGGGGATTTAACTGCGAAAGGCTTAAGCGGCGGTGGCTATGAATATGCTTATAAAGGGTTCAATTCCCTGTGGCGTTGTCCTTATGAAAAAATGGAAGAGCTAGACAAACAAGGGAAACTGCACTTTACAAAGGCGGGTGGTATTCGCATAAAACACTATTTAGATGAACTAAAAGGAATGCAGTGCCAATCACTTTGGGATGATATTTTTCCAGTCAATTCACAAGCCCAAGAACGTGTTGCCTATGCAACCCAAAAACCCGAAGCCTTATTGCAACGCATTATCAAAGCCAGCAGCAACGAAGGCATGATAATCGCTGATTTCTTCGGCGGCAGTGGCGTCACTGCAAAAGTGGCGAATGATTTGGAAAGGCGTTTTATTCATGGTGATGTCGGTGTTAACAGCATACAAACGGTGCGTGACCGTTTGAAAGAAGCCGGAGCCCATTTTCAGCTATTGGAAGTTCAAGACGGCGTCAGCTTGTTTCGCAACCCACAACAAACCATGGATAAATTGGCAATGCTGATTCCCGGTTTGCAGCGTGGCGTTGCAGGGATCAATGCTTTTTGGTTCGGGGCCATTTCAGACAGCAAGCTGGGTATTGTGCCTGTTTATGTACCGAACTTGTTAAACACCCAGGAAAAAGTGCTGGATATTCCACAGATTAACACCATCATTAATCAGGAGTTGCAAAACCTGGAGGTTGACGTCAAAAAAGTCATCGTCTATTACATCGACATTGACGACGATAAGGCCTTGAAAACATTTATCCGCGATAACAACGCCACCGAAATAAATGTAGAACTCAAAGACCTGAAAAACTTGCTGCACAATGTCGTTATTGAAGATCTGGTCACCGTTACCTGTCTGCCCGTTCAATCAGGTTATGAAACCGAAATCAGCGAATTTATCAGTGACCGTTTGCTGCAAAAGATCAGTGAGTTCAACCAAAAAGGCGTCTTGCAAGCCAAAGGCAAAGCCTTTACGCCCATCAGCATCAGCGATGAAGGTCTGGAACTTATCGAACTGATTGCGTTGGATTGTGAAAACAGCGAAGGCACCTGGCATAGCAGCACCGAAATAAAAATTGATAAACTGGGCTACGTCATCAAAGACGGCGTAAAAAGCAAAACCTTTTGGAACGGTAAGATCAGCTCCGCCAAACCACCCAAACGCATAAAAATCAGAAACATCAGCGGTGATGAAACCATAAAGGACATAACCGTATAATTTAGGAATATATACGACACAGTGGCTAGCAACTTAAGCCGGGACAGCAAGAGTACAGACGAAAGGCACAAGGCGAAAGATTAAGGCTATCAACTTAGCCTGGGCAAATATACTAGGCTTAACCTTTGCCCTTTGTCTGCGCTTAGGAGAGTCCCGTCTTAAGTTGGTAGCCGTTTCTTACCTAGCTCCTCTCCCCCATAAAATAACTTCCACGGTATTAAACAATATAGAGAAATCTAAAAACAAACTGTAGTTTTTAACGTAATACAGGTCATATTGTAATTTTTGTATGGTGTCATATTCATCGGCACCGTAGGGATAACATAGTTGTGCCCAGCCGGTAATGCCGGGCTTTACTCGGTGTCTTTCTTGATAATAAGGGATGCTTTCATTAAAACCATCAACAAATTCAGGTCGTTCTGGGCGCGGGCCAACAAAGCTCATGTCGCCTCTTAATACATTGAGGATTTGTGGTAATTCATCAATACGACTAGCGCGAATGAAGCGTCCTACGCAGGTGATGCGATCATCATTTTTCTGGGCCCATTGCGCTCCGTTTTTTTCTGCATCTGTTTTCATGCTTCTAAATTTAAGTACCTTAAAGTGTTGGTTTTTTTCACCGACGCGGACTTGTTGATAGAGTATAGGGGCTTTAAATCCGCTTTCCAGAAGGATAGCTAATGCGGTTAAACACATGATGGGCCAGGCAACACTCAGTAATAGGATGCTAGCAAATAAATCAACCAGTCTTTTCTTGAATGCTCTTAAATCACCTTGTGCAAAGCCATCACAAAAAATCAGCCAACTGGGACTTACATTGTCTAGGGAAATGATGCCTTGTTCACGCTCATAAAATTCAACAATATTCATGATGGTTAAGCCTGACATTTTGCAATCCAATAGCTCATCAAAGGGTAGGCCCAGTTTACGGTCATGGATGGCAATGACAATTTCATCAATTTTATAATGCTCTGCAATTTTAATCAGGGGTTGATTGTAAGTAATGATATGACGACTATCTATAACAGACTCTTCATCAACTAAGGCTAAAAAACCAATGATGTTAAAACCTTTATGAATTAAAGTCTCATTTAAGGAGATTAATTGCTGGGCTTTTTCACCACTACCGATCACTAGAAAGCGTCTTTTTAAACGATCAAAATTTGCAAATTTATAGAATAGATAGCGAATAAATGACAGACCTATAAAGGCCATGATAATGGCAAACACTAACACGCTACGAGCCATATAGAGCTCAGGTAATAGATAATAAATGCCAACGAGAAGCAAAATGCCTAAGCCAAAGCTAGTACAAACCCTAGTCATCAGGTTATATTCTTCACCGCTAAGCGTTCGTCTATATAAACCTAAACCGATGCAAGATAGGCTCATGATGCTAGAGAAAATAAAGCTGGCAAAGGTGATGTGATTTTCGGTATACCAAGATTCAGACATCAAAAAGCGCATGTCACTACCCCAATACATGGCGGAAAAAAACATACAAAACTCTATCAACAATAAGAGTAAATAAGCTCTGGATATATAGTGGCGAAAAATGCGTATCATTCAATTCCCCTGGTTGTGTGTTGAAGTGGCTACCATTAATAGTAGCCTTGGGCTTTTAGTAGGTTTTCTACGTAGTTAATGGGAATAGCGTAAGAAATACCACTAGGCTTGGCTAAGATGTTTTCTTTGCCTTCTTGTACAAATACTTTATTAAGGATGCCTATAACCTGTCCTGATTCAGGATGATAAAGTGGGCTGCCACTATTGCCAGGATAAGCCGTTGCATCAAGTTGAAAGACAGAGTAGGGATCTTGTAAGCGTTTAAACTGAGCTTGTTTGATTTGGCCAGCTTCGATCATAGGAATGATGTTAGGCGTAATGGCAGAAATAATCCCTCGGTGCGTCACTGGCGATAGCCCTAAAACCATACCGATAGGAAAGCCAGTGAAAGCATAGAGCTGGCCTTCGCGTACTGATGTTACTGAGCCTAAGGTCAATGCGGGTAAGTGCTCATCGTTAATTTTTAATAGTGCTAAATCATGATCTTTATCGACGGCTAATACAGTTGCAAGAATGACTTTATCGATGCTGTCTTTATGATAAAAAATAGCGAGCTTTTCTAAGCGCTCACTATTTAGGGTTTCTGGTATAGCGTGTGCATTAGTAATAATTAAGCTACCATCGCCGACGGCAAAGCCTGTCGCCATGAATATCGAACGTGGGTTGCGCTTAGGCATATAAGTGCCAATCGCCACAATACTGGGTTTAATCTTCGCTACCGTATCGGCGAGTGAAGGTTCTGCACAAAGTGATCCACAACGCACTAAGACGATAAGGCTTAACAGACAGCAGCGCAGGCTTAAGCTTTTGTTGGATAAGGGGGCTAACGTTGAATGTGACATAGGCTTTTGAGTTAAAGAGTCGTTGCTGTTTTCCAAGCCTGCGGTGTACGTAGCAGGGCAAGAAAGAGTAATAAGAAAAACAATAGCGTTAGTCGTGGTGCATCAAAAGGGCTGTCAACCCACGCCACCACCAAAAAGCCGCTAAAAGCCGATAATAAAATACTAGAGTCAAGGGCTTGTTGGGGCAAAAGCCGACAACAGCGGTATATAGCGAGTGCAAATAACAAAATAAATACGCTAAGCCCCAGCCAGCCTTGATCGAATAACAAATGCAGCCAAAGATTAAAGATATGCCAAGGGTTATGTTTCTCAGTAGAAAATAGCCAGAAGTCGGTGCTATGTGAGAAATCACCATTTTCGATGAGATTAACGCCGTCAGGATTAAGCAGCTGTACATGAGTAATATCTAAGGCTTGTCCTACACCATTACCGTTATAAAGCGATAATTGTATGGGGCGCATTAAACCTGCGGCGACGGGTTCACCGAGATTATGGCTGTCGATAAAGTGTTCTGTATGCTCCCATTCAGAGCCGTGGGTGGTGATTAGCTGAGTGCTACAGCGTAAAGAGTATTGCAGTGATTTTTCACAAAGTGAGGTGGATAAAGGTAGACCGGATTTTTGACTGCGGATATCCAAAAGTAAACGATACGCTGTGTGAGCCTTAACAGCGATATACTGTCCCATAAATAAAGCATCGCCGCCCGATAAGCGTAAATAAGCTTGGTTTTTTTCGCTAATTATTTCATAGCTGGCCGGCTTGATGCCCTCATTGTTCAACCAAAAAAACGTGCGTGGAAAACTCCCTAAGCCCATGCCGAATAAAGTGCTTGCTAGATCATCATCGCGCATGGATATAGCATCTTGCCAATGCGCGTTACGACTGCTTTGATCTTGATAGACTGCGTTAAAGCGTTGTTGAATCATACTGCCGCGCAATACCGGCAATGCAATTAGTACACAGATGGCCAATAATAACAGAGGTAAAAGCGGTTTTTTAGGTCTTCTAAAACCTATGAATAAGGTGAGTAGCAAAACTAAAAAACCTGCACAAAAACCTAGATAACCCCCGCGTGAAAAAGTCACCAGTAAGGTATAGAGACTCACTACAAATAAAATAAAACCCGATAAGCCTCGGCGCTTATGCGATGAGTCATTAATAAATAACAGGGTGATAAACGGCAGCGTTAACATTAAGTAACTTTCAATGTGGCCACCGCCAGTGTGCATACTGGAAAATAAAGCGTTGATACGATAGTCACTACTAAAATCAAATAAACCAACGAAGACCAGTCGTTCAATGATGGCAAACAAGCAGACACCTGCTAAACCTAGCAAGATGCCATAGCCGAAGTAATGCCTAGCATCACGATAGCGGCGCAGGGTGAATTGCAAAAACGGCAACAGCAATAAGCTCCAAAGATAACCTTTCCCGACTCGTAAGCTATTAAAGTGACTGTAATAATGATTAAATGCGTTGGCATTAATGACCGGCAAAGGCAGTAAGCCTCTTAATAAACTGATGCTATACAGCACGGTAAATAGCGTTAACAGTAAAATACTCGATAGCGTTAACAGTGAGCGTTGCCTATGTCTGGGTTTATGCCAAAAGTAATAAGCTAGGGTGGTTAAAATGAGTAAATCAAATTCATCAAAGAAAAAGCGCCCTGTCCACGGGGTAAAATCCATGAGTGGCAATAACGCAGGAATCACGATTAACCAAGCATAAGGCACATAAGCGAGTAACGTGGAATAGCCTAGCAAAAACAACCCTAAAGCAAAGGGCGCGACAGGATAATCGAATAATACCCCCATGATAAGGCCCCACAATAATAAGGACATGATGCGCCAACGCTTATCGGTCTCAAAAGCCGGTAATATCTGCTGTTGTGTGTTTTGTGTAGTGCTCGCCAGTGGCGCAATGATTATAGTAGGTGTAGGGTTTTGAGCATGAAATAACCAAGCGGGTATGACGCTCATCAATTGAAAGCAAGCCGCTGCTGCCATAAAAGCCAACCAAATATTACTGGGGTCTGGGTGTTTAGCCACTAAAAATAATTTAGCTGTCTCTATGGCCAATGCCAGTAATGCCGCAAGTAATCCTACATAAAACCAATGCACAGTGGGGGGGCGTTGTGGATAATCTTTATTGATGAAACTTAGCCAGCATAATAAACCGACAGGACAATAAAGACCGATGGTATTTAACAGGCTCACCAAGGCCACGCCTTCAGAGGTGTAATAAAAATAATACAGCGGTAAAAAATGGATGTCTGCCAGCCTTTCCAAGGCGGCTTGCGGTAATAACCAGTGAGTAGTCAGTTCTCCATTAGCCGTAATCAGTAGTAATAAATAGAGAGGTAGGATTAAGTACAGTGATCGCTTTAGAAAACCCAGTGTGATAGAGGCGTCTAAGACTTGAGCGCGTGTCCATACGCTAGCACCTAAGCCCATGCCGATCATACGTGTGATGATGGACAGCCCTTGCCCAGAGCCAGATAACAAAAAGACCTGTATCAGTTCAAGTACCAAGCCTATAAAAAAGCCGAGTAATACAGCAACGGTTATTCGTTGTTGTACCGAGGGCAAATAAGCACACAAAAAGCCTAACGGAAATAATACAGCTATTTCAGAAAATAGTTTAAATCCACAATGGCCAACATTCGCTTTGCAAGTAGAGAAAGGCATAAAAAAACTATCTGAGCCATAGGCTAATTTCAGATTAAGCTCGGTGACGGAGGTGACAAAATCGTAAGGAAATAGACTGAGTCCCGTATAAATCAGTACATAAAAGATAATGGCTGATTTTATGGATAGTCTGTTAGCACCCAGTAACTGACGGCATAAGTCCGAAAAGTAAGTACTTAAAAATAGCCAGATCAGTACGCCGATCAGTGACCCTAAAGCTTCAGCGATTAAATCATTTAATGAGACTGTTCTAGGTGGAAAAAATAATTGGCTAAATTCCACAGCAACAGAGATCAGCAGACAAAAAACGAATACTAAGAGGGAGACTAAAAGCCGACTTAATAAGGAATGTACTCGATTAATTGTAGCCGACATCAAAAAAGATAACGGAATATACAACACTATATTGGCTATCCAATCGGCTCTAGAAGCAGCGCCTAAGTTTAAATAAGGGATGTTTTTAAATCGTGTTAAGGCAGCTTCAAGGGATAAGCTATTGGGCACTAACGGCACTAAGCTGCCATAGATGACAAAGAGTAAATATAAGCCAGTCGCAAAAAAAACACTGCGGATTATCATGACATCATGTTATCGGTAAAATTCATAGGCCAAATGGGTTATAGCTGCATTGTTAACGGTAACCGTAGTCATTTTAGGTCACTATTATAGGGTGATAATAAGTTTGAATTTCTAACGGTATAACAGTTGGGCTAGGTATAGCTATAAGTTAAGTGTAATTATTCGATCCCTCTCTATGCAAAGAGGGTGGTTGAATGGTTACAAACTAACATGTTAATGTGCGGCTGTCAAAATACGTTAGCAAAAAGTATTAATTCAACGTTGTCCTAAACTAATAAGGATGTTGATAGATTGACTAACATGGCATGTAAGTCGGGTATGCTGTTACTGCTCGTTCTCAAGCTCCCATTTTGGTAGTCCAGCGCACCAGCGTGATGACTTTATTTGCGAAGCTGCTGGCTCATCGCCGCTTATTGGCGATATAAGGCTAATACCTGTTTGACGTAGTTTTGGGTTTCAGGGTAGGGTGGAATAGTGTTGTTATTGCGCATGACCGCATTTTCACCGGCATTATAAGCGGCCAATGCAAGGTCTATCTTGGGATTGAATAAGGCGATTAAGTGTTTTAAGTAGCGAATGCCACCATCGACATTTTGGTCTGGGTTATTGCGATCAATAACACCAAAGCGTTTGGCGGTATCGGGCATTAATTGCATCAGCCCCACGGCGCCTTTGGGCGATTGCGCGTCGGCATTATAAGCCGATTCTGTTTGAATCACAGCATGCACTAATTTGGCATCAACTTGGTGTTTATAGGCCGTTTGTTCTATGAGTTCGGCAAATCTTTTTTTATTACTGCCGATGAAGGATTGACTTTTGAAAGAGGTATTTTTAAAAGAAAATTGGCTAGGTGGTGGTGGCGGTGCTAACGGTGTTTTAATGATGCACTTATAGAGCTTGTTGCGTGGTTCATCGGTATAGTAAATACGACCATCCGTATCGACAAACTTATAAATATCGGCAACGACCTGAGTAGTGCTTAATAACATAGCTAGCATAACGACAATTTTCATTACTTATACACCTTGTTGATTAGCGTAATGGTTATTTTAAGCGGTCATTATTGTAGTCGCGTAGCTTGGGTTGCATGCTTTTCGCAACCCAATCGTTGCTGCTTTAATGTTGAGTTAACGACAGAGCCGTTAGCTCAACCTACATTGATAGGCTTATATTTTAACCATGATATAACTTGCCGCTTTAACGGCTTTGTTTTTAGCTTCATCAACACTGTCGGCGCTGGCTAAAGCGACTCCCATGCGTCGGTGAGTAAAAGCTTCGGGTTTACCGAATAATCTTACTTCGCTATCAGGAACTGTGAGTGCTTGCGCTAAGCCCTCATAACGAACAGCACTCGCATCAACGCCGCCTAAAATAACCGCACTGGCGCCTGCTTGTTGTAAATTGGTATTCACCGGTAAACCTAAAATAGCTCTAGCATGTAATTCAAATTCATTTTGTTTTTGGGTGACCATAGTGACCATACCCGTGTCATGGGGTCTAGGGCTGACTTCACTAAACCATACTTGATCGCCTTGGATAAATAATTCCACGCCAAACAAGCCTAGTCCTCCGATTTCTTGCGTGACTTTAAAAGCAATATCTTGAGATAAGGCTAAAGACGCAGCACTCATGATCTGTGGTTGCCAGCTTTCTCTATAATCCCCATTTTCTTGTCGATGTCCGATAGGCGCACAAAAATAGGTTTGTATCTCTTGATTGGCATCTAAGGCACGGACGGTGAGCAAGGTAATTTCAAAATCGAAATCAATCTTGGCTTCAACGATCACTTTACCCGTATCCACTCGACCACTAGATTTAGCGTAATCCCATGCGGCTTTAAGTTGTTCAGGCGCGTTGACCATCGATTGGCCTTTGCCTGATGATGACATAGTCGGCTTAATAAAGCACGGATAACCGATGCCGGCTTCTACCGCCGCTTGTAATTCCTCAAAACTTTGTGCGAAAGCATAGTTTGAAGTCGGCAGCTTTAACTGCTGGGCGACTAGGGTACGTATGCCTTCTCTATTCATGGTTAATTGTATAGCTCTGGCATTAGGCACTACGGTACATAAGCCTTCAGCTTCAATTTCAGCGAGTGCTGTGGTGGCAATGGCTTCAATTTCAGGAATAATAAAATGTGGTTGCTCAAGGGCAATCAGCTTTTTGACGGCTTCGGCATCGGTCATGTCAATCACATAACTACGATGAGCGACTTGATGAGCTGGGGCATTTTCATAACGATCTACCGCAATCACCTCAACGCCGTAGCGCTGTAGTGAAATGGCCAGTTCTTTACCTAATTCACCACTGCCTAATAATAAAGCCTTGGTCGCATTGTCGCTTAATGGAGTGCCTACTGTCATGTTGTGTCCCTTAAATAGTGGTCTATATCGTTTTTTGAAAAGCAGTTAATTAATTTCTTGCAGGGCTTGTAGCTTATCAATCGTGTTATAACGTTGCGTTAAAGAACGAAATAATGCCTAGACCGACTAGGGTTTCGGCATGATTGACTGCATCAAACTGATTTCCCAGGCTACATGTCCAATGAGCGCCTTGGATAGCCATGTAGGGTGGATAAGCGCTAGCGCATCCACCAAGACATAGCATCGTGTGCGATTACCATCGAGTTTGTAAACTAAACGGACT
>CAIVYW010000399.1 GCA_903910205.1 uncultured Methylococcaceae bacterium
CGTTTCGGTCGGGGTTGCAAACCCCGACCGGCATTGGCACGTTCGTCCGAACGCTTTAAAGCTAAACTACATCACCAATTTTTCCCATCGCGAGACGGGGTTTATAACCCCGTCCCAAACGTTTGATATTGCGATTATCTTTGAAAGATCACAAAAGAAACATGCCTACTTTGGGTTATATAACGCCATTTGGGTGCATCTAAACGTTTCGATCGGGGTTGCAAACCCCGACCGGCATTGTCCGAACGCTTTAAAGCTAAACTACATCACCAATTTTTCTACTGGCGCACAAAAATCAGTAGTGCCAGCAGGTGTTACAGCGGCTATCTGAAAACTATACACTTTACCTTTGATAAGGCCGGTCAATTCATAACGGGCTTGAGTGACTATAGCCGCTATTCTCCAGTCACTTTCAAGGAAAGGGCCTGCACCTTCAGCAATTTGAATAATATAAGCACCGGATTTTTCTATTGCTTTAATGTCCACTATAACATTGCCACTATGACTGCCATTAGTAATCGTTAACGCCTCTTTAACTCTAGTGGCTCGGTTTTTACTGACCTGAAACCCCGCACTTAAAATAGTGGTTTCATCGCCATCGGCTATTTTGTCAACATAATGGGCTAAAATTCGAAACTTCTTATCAGTCGCCACTTCACAATCATGTAGAGCAGAAACAGCGATATGACTGCCATCACGCGCCGCGACAATAGCTGCATCGAATTGATCCAGTGCCGCAGTTAACTCTGTCACAGGTATTTCTGGGGTAAGAAACAGTATATTACCAATTATTTTGGCCACTACATTACGATAGTAACTCACCTTTTCACTCACTGGAAATCGGGTGAAGCTCAATAACACCTTTTTCATAGCGTTCGCCTTTTAAAAAAACTACAGTTGATTGATTAATGGGTTTGAATACGTCGATCTTTGCTGAAGCTATTAACAATGTAAGCAATAGACTACGGTAGGGTTATGTCGACTCATTGCGTAGTTAACTGCTATAGCTAATAATAAACCCCACTCTTTAAAAAAGAGCGCTTAAGGGCTATTTATTAACTAAACCAAACACGAGCTAAGGCTATAGCAATTATTTTCATGTTTATATAAGGAAAATAAGCAGCGAATACTCAGCGACTAAGATCATAGCTTTTGCATAAAATAAATAATGCCATTTATTATCACCGTATTTAGATAGCTAGTTCAATAGGATAAATAAAACATTTTAAAAATAATGGCAAACGATTAACAGAGCGATTTAATTGATTGAACATTCAGCCCCCCACTTTGAAAAAGTGGGGGGGATTTTTAAAAGCACAGCAGGTAGGATGGTCAAAGCGCCAGCGTGCCCATCAACACAACAAATGCTCGATGGGCACGGCGTTGCCTTTGCCCATCCTACTGCTATCACATTGCGATGATGACAATGCCGGTCGGGGTTTGCAACCCCGATGGAAACGTTTAGATGCACCTAAACGGCGCTATATAACTAAAAGTAGGCCTATTTCTTCGGCGATCTTTCAAAGATAATTGCAATATCAAACGTTTGAGACGGGGTTATAAACCCCGTCTTGCGAGATTCATCATTCGGATTAAAGCATTAATCGCCGGATTAATATTAAGGAATGAGCTCGAAATAATGTAGTCAATAAGCATACAACTCCCCCCTTTGTAGAGGGGGGGGGGGCTGGGGGGGACTTTTTAAAATCATAATTGCCGAAGTTATTTAGTGCTCGTTCCTAAGTAAAGTCAGGTTTTTGCGTTAGTGATATTAAAAAAAACAATAACGATAGTAGTTATAAAACATAAGGTTAAATATAGATGCTAGTGTGACTTTGGTAAAGCAACGCCAGTCTAATAAGTACATACCACCTATGGTCGCACATAAAATCCAAACAACTGATACAAATATAATAAAAAAAATTACGAATAGGTGTTAATATCCACAGAATAGTTATGCTTTAACCCAACACTTATTGCCTGTTGAAATATGGAACGTTCACTTAACCCTTCAACCCTAAAAGCCTCATTTGGTCGCCACGAGACCTTTGCACTGCGCTACTCGTGGTTAACCAAAGGCTTTCAAGCCTTTACTAAAAATCCTGCGATTTTTTCATCCGATGAAGCCACCATCGACTTGGGGGTAGGAAAGAACATGGTCAACGCCATCAAATATTGGTTGCGGGCGACCTCAATGCTTAACGATAGCCCTGAAGGTTTGGCGGTAACGACTATTGGCAAAGCCATTTTTTCCAAAAATGGTTGGGATCAGTATCTTGAAGACGAAGCTATTATTTGAGCAGCAATTCAGAGCATTCTAGCGCAGCCTACAAATCAATGACTTAATGGGTATTAAAATTTTATTTTTCCGGCTATTTAAGCTTTAATGATCTATTTTCCATTAACTCCATAACCTAAAAATTATATTCCCAATGAAA
>CAIVYW010000400.1 GCA_903910205.1 uncultured Methylococcaceae bacterium
CTTTCAGCTTAATATTGACTGAGAATGGATGATAAAACATGAGCTGTTAGTTCCGATGCAGTCCACTCAGAAAAACGGATTATAAAAAGTCTTTTATTATCAATAAGTAAAAAAATACTAAAAATTTTTATGGGGTGCGGACTGTCGGCTGTGCATTCGCCCAAGACTATTGCAATGCCCCCTACATGCCCACAGGGCGAATAAAATTCGCCCCTACATCCTAGGTTGAAATCACATTGAATACACGACTCATTGCAGCACGGGTGTTAACTCGCGTTTTACAGGACGGTCAATCACTGACTGCGGCATTAGATGCTAATCTACCTTCCGTCGAACTGAGCAAAGATAAAGCCTTCGTTCAAGCGCTATGCTATGGTGTTTGCAGACATTATTATCGTTTAGATTTTATACTCAATGAGTTGCTCGCTAAACCCATCAAAGACCTTGATGTCAAAGCCCTAGCATTAGTCGGTTTATACCAACTGAGCTATATGCGTGTAAAGCCACATGCCGCAGTTTCTGAAACGGTATTAGCGACCCGAAAAAAACCGTGGGCTAAAGCGCTCATTAATGCGCTATTACGCAATTTTCAACGCGATCAAGCAAGCCTAGAGCAAAAAGCAGATACGGTAAATTGGATATCACTAAGTCACCCTCTCTGGTTAGTGCAAAAAATCGAACAAGACTGGCCGGAACACGCTCAAGATATCTTGTTAGAAAATAACCAACAACCGCCTATGAGCTTGCGGGTTAATCTTTCACGCATCAGTACCGAACAGTATTTACAACAATTAACGGCACAAGCTATAAACGCTGTTGCTGTAGATTGCTGCGCATCGGCTATTATTTTAGATAAACCTGTCGCAGTGGATTTATTGCCCGGTTTTATGGATGGCTTAGTTTCGGTACAAGATGTAGCAGCGCAATTAGCCGCTGGCTTGTTGGATGTACTGCCAGGCCATCGGGTATTAGATGTTTGTGCCGCACCCGGTGGCAAAGCCGCGCATATACTAGAACATCAGCCTCAACTCAAAGAGCTAGTCGCAGTCGATATTGATAGTACTCGATTATTACGCGTCAATGATACCTTGCAACGCTTAAAGCTACCGGCCACCTTAATAACTGGCGATGCACGAACTCCACAAGATTGGTGGGATGGACAAGTCTTTGAGCGCATATTATTAGATGCCCCCTGCTCTGCCCTAGGGGTTATCCGTCGTCATCCCGACATTAAATTATTACGATTAGCAGACGACATAAACCCCTTACAAGCCTTACAACAAAATATTCTTAATGCTATCTGGCCACTATTAGCACCCGGAGGTCTGATGGTTTATGCGACCTGTTCTATTTTAAAACAAGAAAATGAACAGCAGATCGCCGCTTTTTTAACATCACATGCTGATGCGATAGAAGTGCCTATTGAAGAAGTGACTTGGGGTATAGAAACCAGTCATGGCCGTCAAATCATAACGGGGACATCGTCTATGGATGGTTTTTATTATGCGCGACTTGCTAAAATCGCCGAGTAAAAAAAAGGTCTGGTTAGCGCTTAGCGTAACTCGACCTACCAAATATTGGGCTGCAAAAAGCATGCAGCCCAACTTACAACAGCTAAAGCCTTAAACGCCGCTAGGGTAAGCGTAACTATAATGCTTACGTAATGGCTTAACCACTTCCCATTGACTATCTAAACCCGCGTGAAAGGACACTAAATCACCAGCGACAATACGAACGGGCTCACCACCTGCGGGAGTTACCAAAATCTCGCCTTCTAACACATAAGCACATTCTGTTTCATCAAAATCAATAGGGAATTTTGAAATCTCTTTTTCCCATATTTCCCAACTAGAAACACCTAGCTCGTTTAAACGTTCTTCGCTAGGCTTGTGTTCGATAGTAATTTTGCTCATGATGTTCCTAAAATAATCTAAAGTGTGAGTGCTAAGTTTAACACTCCACACTGAGCTTAGGCTACACTCATAGCCTAAGTCATTTTTGTTTTGTAACAAGCGTGGGAGTCATTAACGATTAACGTGAATGACCTTAGCGGGCGGAAAACCATTAAAATACGTAGAGGTTGCACCACTATAAGCACCAATATTTTTACTGGACAACAAATCACCACGCTCTAAATCCTCGGGCAACTCTTCAGTCATAGATATTACATCAAGGCCATCACAAGTAGGGCCAAATACCGTACAAATTTGTGTAGGACCTTCTTTAAACGCATCAAAATGATATTGGCAATGATCAAAAATGACACCTGAAAAGGTATGGTAAACACCATCATCAATGTAATAACATAATTTGCCGTGCCTTACCGCTTTACCAATAATTTTGGACACCGCAGTTGCGGCCGTCGCCACCATAAATCGACCGGGTTCAGCGATGATTTTTATATTTTCTGGAATCAATCTATCTAATTCAGTGTTAATTCTTTTGGCCAGCTCACTAAAAGGTTTTACCGATTCATCGTAAGGCGCGGGAAATCCACCACCAATATCTAATAAATCCATTTGGTCATAGCCGCGTTCTTTTACTTCTTTAAATATTAATGCCGCCATATTGATGGCTTGCATATAATTTTCAAAATTAGTTGTTTGACTACCTACATGAAAACTTAAACCAGCAACGGTAAGACCCGCATTAACTGCCTCAAAAATAAGGTCTAGTGCTTCATCATGAGATGCCCCAAACTTTGAGGACAATTCAACCATAGCGCCCGCATTAGAGACTCTAAGGCGCAATACGACTCGTGAATTAGGCGCATGATCTCTAATTTTAAAAACTTCTTCACGGTTATCAAAAGTCATCAAAGGCTGGTACTTATCTAACTCTGCCAGAGTTTCTTCTGCCTTAATAGGATTAGCGTAAATAATGTTATCCCAGATCCATTGATGCTGTTCTTGTTCAGGCAAGTCTTTTATATTGTCAAAAGCAATATTAAATTCGGCAATAGATGACACATCAAAACTAGCGCCCGCTTCAAATAAAGTTTTTACTATGACCGAATCCGGATTTGCTTTAACTGCATAATAAGCTTGAACACGAGGCAAATTTTCTTTAAAAATCGCATAATTACTACGCAACTCATCATGATCGATGATGAATAAGGGGGTTCCGTGAGTTTTTGCAAGCTCTTGCAACTGATTAGCAGTGATCATATTTGTTCCTAAGTATGCTATTTTAGTCTTGTAATTTAAGCCTAACTGAGATCAGCTAGGCTTACGTAATAATGGTACTTTTGGTAATTCTTATAGCCATTCTAAGCGATATAAATCCAAGCGGCGATTTGCGAGATTACGAACGGCGCCACGAGTACGTACTTGTTTTAATAAATCCAAATTGACATCAGTGATTAAGGTCATTTCGGTATTGGGAGTTGCTTCTGCGAGTATGGCATCATGTGGAAATGAAAAATCACTAGGACTAAAAATAGCGGCCTGTGCATATTGTATATCCATATTTTCTGCATAAGGCAAATTGCCAACACTACCTGTAATGGCGACAAAACATTCATTTTCAATGGCTCGGGCTTGAGAACAGTAACGCACCCGTTGATAAGCATTTTTAGTATCTGTCCAAAATGGCACAAACAATATTTGCGCTCCCTGCATGGTCGCTAATCGAGCTAGCTCTGGAAATTCAGAGTCATAACAGATTAATACAGCAATTTTTCCACAGTCCGTATCGAAAACTTTTAATGCATCACCCCCCTGTACACCCCAGCAACTCACTTCATCAATGGTGACATGAATTTTGTATTGAGCTTCAAAAGTACCATCACGTCTCAATAACCAAGACACGTTATAAAGCTCATGAGAACTATATTCGGGCATAGATCCAGCAATAATATTGATATTATAGGACATCGCCATTTCTAGCAGACCATTGCGAATCTCACTAGTAAAACCTGCTAAAGCACGTATAGCATCAGGTGGGTTTTTGTCATTAAACAAACCCATAAGAGGCGCACTCATATATTCTGGAAACAACACAAAGTCGGATTGATACCCTGAAACCGCATCAATAAAAAATTCAGCGTGTTTAAGCAATTCTTCAACACTCGTTAAAGTACGCATCTGCCATTGCACGACGCCTAAACGAATAATATTTTTAGGCCCACCTATTGAGGGTAATTTTTCAACATAATCCAGATTAACCCATTCCAGCAAGGTAGCAAAACCTTTAGAATCGGCATCAACTGGTAAATAACCGGTTAAAACCTTACGAACATGAAAGCCATTTAATAATTGAAATGACAATACTGGATCAAAAATCTCGCGATTTTTAACCTCTTCGATATAACGAACAGGCGTTAATGTGTCTGCATATTCGGCATAACCTGGAATCCTGCCACCCGCAATAAATCGACGTAAATTTAAGTTACGACATAATTCTTTACGAGCATCATACAACCTTCGACCTAATCGCAATCCTCTGTAAGAAGGATGTACAAATATATCCACGCCATATAACGTATCGCCATGAGGATCATGATGCGTTAAATAACCATCACCAGTAATTTGTGCGTAAGTATGGATATCACCAAACTTAGAGTAATCCACAATCATACTTAAAGCGGCCGCTACTAATTTGCCATTATCTTCTATGGCAATTTGACCCTGAGGAAATCGACTGACTTGAGACGCATATTGATCCTGCTTCCAAGCTCCACCCAGATTACCGTAGACATGCTCCATTAAAATGGCGATATTACTATAATCAGCTAAGGTTAGATGGCGAAGCAGTAGCTTATGTTTTTCAATCTTTATTTTTTTCATAGACCAACACTATAGCTTTTTTTTTTGACAATATCATGACAACACAACCTAAGGAACGAGCACGACACACTTCGGCAACTATGATTTTAAAAATCCCCCACAGCCCCCCTCTACAAAGGGGGGAGTTGGATGCTACTTGACTACATTATTTCGTGCTCATTCCTAAGGTAACTCGCAAAAAATAAAATACCCC
>CAIVYW010000401.1 GCA_903910205.1 uncultured Methylococcaceae bacterium
CAGACGTATCATGTGATTGAAGGGCTTACGCCTTTGCGACAAAAAATTCTGTCGCTTTTCGGGCCGACTGTGGCAAATATATATCAATTTTCTTCTGGGTAGTACCCGCTCAATGTAAGTTGTAGTGGATGACCATGTCGCACCTGAGAGAAGGCATATTAGACGACAAGACTTAAAGGCATGGATTGCAAAGGAATTCCCCGATGATAAGCCTTCTTTTTTATTCGATGAAATAGAGCGCAAGACACATTCATCAATCAATAAAGACGTTTATCTAGCATTACAGGCTGATAGGGATGCCTTAAAAGCAAAAGTAATATCATTAAACAAAAAAAATGAAGAATTATTGACTGAATCAAAGGCTCTAAAGTCGTGTATGGAAAGAATGACAACTGCACCAAAAGAGGTGGGAGATCGTGAAGAATCTACTTATCTAAATATTATTGGTGGCTTGCTTGCATTGATGTTAGGCAAATCGCCATCAGGTGTAAAGCAATCGGTTTATATTAGTCAAGCGGCTATTATTTCCGCGCTATTAGGCCACTATGCCCATAAGGCAGGTATATCACCAAGAACACTTGACAGTAAATTTGCCGATGCAAATAAAAGTATAAAGCTGGAATAAATTACCGCAAGTGCGGTAAGTCTATCCGTAAGTGCGGTGACGTTTATAAAAATCTGCCTAATACTTTAGCCATAGCTCCAGCATCCGCACAGGGGCGCATACCTTAAACAGGAATGAACATGGCTACAGTATCAAGCGTTACCCCTATCAAAACATTGCTTAATCCAGTCATTGAGCAAGCATTATCAAATACCCTACCTATTAATCAACTATTGCGTAGACCAGTCATAGAAGCCGCTACAGGCTGGACTAGATCAACTATCTATCGAAACATTGATAAAGGTTTATTCAGTCTGCCAATAAGTTTAGGCGGTGGTCGTGTTGCATGGCCTCAAACCGAAGTACAAGCACTTAATCAAGCGCGTATTGCTGGTAAATCTGATGCTGAAATAAAGTCGTTAGTTATCGAATTGGAGGCGTTAAGATCAGGTTCTAACCCTGAGACTTACCAAAGACCGCCTAAAGTTAAAGCACCTTGCAGAAGACGAAGCGCACGAGGTGTTCAATAATGAATTTGACACATCCATCTATGGCGGCTATTCTTATGCCACTGTTACCTCAAGTAGCAGTCGGGATCGCAAAACCGAGCAAGGCCGCAATAGGCCACTTTTCACAGTGGTTTTTTTGTACCCATCAAAAACACAATTCTATTTTGTTATGGCGGGGTGTATTGAGCAGACCCTTAAAAGTCTGGCCTGTCCTTGCAGGTATTGCGAACTTGATACACTCTGCCACCCAGACACTCGCAATAATGGGCGGCGGTTTATTCTCTTTTACAAGGAATCGCCATGCAAACTAATACCCAAGCTCTAAACCTAGAGCAACCAACCCCAACCCCAAGCTTAAATCAGTTACACCACGCCTTTGCTGAGTTGTGTCATGTATATGGCGACTTGAATCATTACTATGGCCTTAGTCAGTACGTGGATTCTAAGCGAGTAGATTGGATGCAAGATGCTATTAAAGCACTTTCAAAAGAAGTTAAAGCCTTGCGCTATGAAGGTGCTAAATGAGCGCCACTAATACAGCAGCTCTTACAGCAGAGCCAACCCCCGTCCTTGCTTCAGTAAAAATAATGCCTGACTTCTCGCACCGACTGGCCTATGACTACAAGTCAGATTGCCCTGATGCCTTAGGACAGGACGTTGAAACTATGTTGGCGCGCTCTAAGGGTATGTTATCGCTTGTTCAAGATTTGCACTTAAGCAAGCAGCAAGTAGAAATTAACCCTGAGAATATCATATGGGCTTTAGGTTCGGTTATCCATGAACTTGATGACGTTTTCGCGCTGGTATCGACCTACAGAGACGCGATAGCAAATCAACAGGCATAAAAAAGCCGGTTTTAATCTACGACAATCAAACCGGCTATACAGCAGCATTACCACAACGCAGGG
>CAIVYW010000402.1 GCA_903910205.1 uncultured Methylococcaceae bacterium
AAATATTTTTTTTAAATTCATTAATCTCTTCAATAGCTTTGGATAATTGCAAAAGTGATTTCCATCTATTCAAATGTAAGCCACCTACATACATAAGTAAGGACGTTTCTTTTTTTGGTCTATTAATAGGTGGACAATAATATGCTTCATCTACACAATTTGCAAAAGGAGTAAAAGGTAAGTTGTAACGTATTTTATATTCTTTTACCATGTGTTCGGAAATACATAAGCCACCATTAGATAAAGAAAATGTATTATTTAATTTTTGTTCAAATAAATATCTTGAAAGTCCCATTAATTCATTCTGTGTATAGAATGTTGAAGGCCAATCATCCATGAAATGCGGTACTATTGGTTTTCCTGTTTTTTTTGCTATCGCATTGGTCAAATTAATCATTCTGATACTGCCTAGCATACAATAGATAATATCTGGATTAAACGCATTTACCCAGTTATATAAGCTTGTCGGTATAAACAAAGGGCTAAAAGCGGCAATAGCACGAAGATTTAAGTGGATTTTATTTTTTATTGTTTTTTGATCATCATCAAGAACAACCCCAGCAGAACCCATGGCACTACTTCTATTTTTAGTGTAAGTATGTAGAAATTTTCTTATGTAATAATCAAAAGGAGCATGCTGTGGTTTTAAATAAAAATAATTAGTGCATACGTCAGTGCTAGGTACACCATCGATCATATATATTTGCGCTAATTTTTCTTTATCCCATCCATCAAACAAATTGGAAAGGGTTATGCCGGTATTATTGTCCCTATTAAATAATTCGTTACTAATTACTAGCACTTTAGGTAAACTTTTCATCTTTATATTAATTATTATTTTTCAAAAATAAGCTATCGTCTTTATAGTTCAAAAAAACTTTACTATAACACATGGCTATACACATCCAAATCAATAAGAACCGCATATTGAACCATATCACGCCTGATGGATATAGCTCTAAAATATGCAGAAATATGAATGCTGAAAACGCCTTTGCAATAGAGTTATTACTCTTTACAATTCCGTTATATATGGCTTTTAAATAAATGGTTAATAGTAAAATTAAGTAGATATAGCCACCATTAAGTATCATCATTAAATAGCCCGCTTCAATTACATTGCGGTTATTTGATCCCTGTCCCTCTGCATTAAGATCTATTTGTACACTCGAAAAATATGTCCCTCCAATACCCCTTCCAAAAGTTAAATCGTATGCACTTAATGAATTATTATAATCTTCTAATAAGTCGCTTCGGTTATCCACATCAACCCTACTTAATAGATTGCCAAATAAGCTATCTTCATAGTAACTAAATACATAAACAATTAAACAAGCTAAGATAGAAATACTTATAAAAAAAATAATTTTATTTAAAAATGATCTTTTTTTTGTAGCATAAATCAAAAGTAAAAATATAACTCCAGCCCATGCATAAGTCCAAGTTAAACCTCGTCTTGCAGTAATAATAGATAGATAAAATCCTACCAAAAAAGTAATGATGGAAATTATTTTTTGTTTGTTTGTTAATTTAGTAATCGAAAATAACAATAAGAAATTTGGAAATGATAAATTATGATTAATAATTTCAACTAAAGATTGATCGGCCAGGTCAAATTTTATATTGGATATGGTAAATAAATAAATAACAAGTAACAAGTAACAAATATTAGTAAAATGTATTAATGATTAAATTATTTTAATTCTTAAGATGGAAAAAAATTTTGCTACAAATGGAAACGTATAAGGTAGAAAAAAAAATTGAGAGATAAACATGTTTCTAATATATTCAAAATCCATTTTAAAACCTCTTAATAACATAAAAAATGTCCACAACAATAAAGCTAAAAATAAAAAATTTTTATCCAAATAACTTCCTTTCTTGGTGAAAGAAATAAGAAGAATATACAAGTAATATATAGTGGGGATATAGGTATAAACGACTGCTAATTTAAAATTTAATGCACTGCTAATGGTATTCAATATGGAAAGTCCCATTACTGTGATAACTAAGCGTTCGTCTATTGAATATTTTCTATGCTGTAACATACGTATTAATTTTAACTATTAAAATTATTTATGAGATGGATTTTATAAAATCTAAGTGCTTTTGAATGGATTTTTTTACATAAAAATGCTCTGGTGCGGGTATAGGTAATTCGTTTTCTAAACAAAAAACAATGCCTGCGGCTAAATCGTCTGAAGATTTATATTCTGCAAGATAACCATTTATCTTATGTTCAACTATATCAATAGTCCCACCGTTGTTAAAAGCAACAACAGGTGTACCGCACATAATGTTTTCTAAAACAGTTAGACTAAAATTCTCGGCAAGAGAAGGAGCAACATATAAATCCGTAGCATTATCCAATACAGCCATTGAAATATCATCATTAAGTTTACCAAAAAATCTAATGGGATAAGGGATGGAATTTACAGTTGTTTGGTCGTACTCACTTCCAAATATCAAAATTTCAATATTTAGTTCTTTATTTTCTAGGTAAATTTTATTGAACGCCTTTTCTAAATAATTCCAACCTTTAAAGCTATTGCCTGTCCCTGCTACACAGCCAAATGTAACCGTTGTGGCATCAGGATTAATATTGAGTATTTGCTTGGCAATTTTTTTGTTAAAAGGTTTGAATATTTGCTCATCAATAATATTAGGAATATGAAAAATTGGCTTATTAATCAGCAACGCCGATTGTTTTGCACATTTTTCCAGCCATTTGCTGGGCGCGACAAAGTAAACATTATTAAATTCAACAAAGAGTGCTTGTTTTTCTTTAAATTCTTTACTTGCATAAGTATGCTTTTCGCCCTTCTTATATAAGGGACAAAATTCACAAGTCGATTTATAGCCCTCACAATCGAAACTGTGGTGGCATCCGCCTGTAATGGTCCACATGTCGTGCATAAAAAAAACGACGGGTTTTCCTAGGTCTAAAATTTGCCTTATGTTTTTTAGCGATAAAAATCCGCCGTTAATCCAGTGCAAATAAATAATATCGGCATTGACTATCATTGGATGTTTAGAAACATTATTGCCAATAATGAAAGGGTAACTAAATAAATAGGTATTATATTTCTTTTGTGATGCAATATATTTCTGTAATATTCCGTAAAGCTTTATCTTTAATAGTTTTTTTAAGCCAGTAAAACTATATAAATTTTTAGTTTGTGCTCTTGGCGTGTTAAATGCCAATATTGAAGAAACCATGCCATGTTTAAGCATCGCTTCATGTAGTCTATAGGGTGCGTTACCATAACTTGGTAACACAGATTGTAAGTGAACTACTTTTAACATAAAAATTTAGCCATATCTAGGTTGAAGAGGTTTTGTTTTTCGCAGAAATAGTTTTCTAAATTGTAAGGGCGCCAATAAATAACCATTAAAGTTGGCAACAATAGATGAAATCACTATCGCACTGACCCCAAAATCATAAATATTAATTAATACATAACACATAGCTAAAAATATGAATGGAGAAAATAAACAGGCAATAAATTGAATTTTTAATGCGCCAATGCCGTTAAGAACGCCGACATATATTCCGCCATAGACCAATATTAAGTTGTAAATAAGCATACAAAAAGACAATTTAAATGGAATAATAATAAGGCTATTATTTATCCATAGTCTATATATTAGTTCAGAATATAACAACATAATGACTCCTATAATAAAAATTATAATAAC
>CAIVYW010000403.1 GCA_903910205.1 uncultured Methylococcaceae bacterium
ATTATTGCCCCCTGTTCTATGAAGACACTGGCTGCTGTCGCCCATGGTTTTGGTGATAATTTAATTTCACGCTCTGCCGATGTGGTTTTAAAAGAACGTCGGCGCTTGGTGATGATGCCTAGAGAAACCCCGTTGAATCTAATACATATTAGAAATATGGCCAGCGTGACAGAAATGGGCGGCATTATGTTTCCACCTATGCCAGCCTTTTATAGTAAAACCGATTCTTTAACGGCGATGGTTAACGAAACCGTCGGTCGCGTGTTAGATATGTTTGGGGTTAATGTTGAAGGACTGTATACGCCTTGGGAAGGCTTGTAGTCACTGGAGTAAAATAGCTTTAGCTGTTTTACAGCACTGAGCTAAAGCTCAACACTCTAGTTTAAGATCATAACCCACTTAAACTTAATCACAAATAAGACTCGTCGGAAAATGGCAACTAAAACAACTGCCGTTGCCCAGTTCACTGTTAATCTTTAACTGAGCATCGTGACGCATTAGCACATGTTTAACAATTGCTAAACCTAAACCCGTACCATTTACTTTTTTAACTCGTTTGACTTCACTGCGATAAAAACGCTCAGTGACGCGTGAAATATCAGTTTTGGCAATGCCCTCCCCTTTATCGGTAATGGCTAACACAAGGCTATTGGCATCTTGATACCAGTGTATTTTTACTAAGGAGTCTTCGGGAGAGTATTTGAGCGCATTACCCAGCAAATTAGTGAAGGCACTGCGTAGTTCTTGTTCTTCACCCATAATGTGAGCGGATGATTCTAAGGTTAATTCTATACGTCTAGTTGCACTTTCTAAGTCATCACCTTCTTTGCAGATCTGGCTTAATAGTGCAGGTATATCTACGCAGTGTAATTTCTTCTTTTGAGTTTCTAAGCGAGTCAGTAATAATAAATCATCGACTAAATGTTGCATGCGCTCAGTCTGACCTTGCATTTGCAAAAATGAATTAGTGAGTAGCGGTGACTGACCATCATCTAAATCTTGCAGGGTTTCTAAATAGCCTTTTAATACGGTTAAGGGTGTTCTAAGTTCATGTGAGACATTGGCCACAAAATCCTTACGGGTACGCTCCATTTTTTTTAACTGCGTGATATCTTGTGCCAGTAATAGGCGCAATCCAGCACCATAGGGCACAATGCGGACTTCTAAGCTAATACTATGATCGACGGGCGCCGGTATGATAACGGATGTTTGATAGTTATTAGCATTTAGATAACGAATAAATTCAGGGTAACGAATAAGGTTAGGGATGCGTTGACCTTTGTCTGAAGCCTGCAAACCAAAGACTTTTCTAGCCGCTTTATTTGTCCAATCAATTTCATTATTAATACCTAAGACCACAGCGGCATCAGGCAGTGCTTCTGTGGATTGACGAAACTGGTCAATCATTTGCCCTAGCTTCTTTTTACGACGCCTCTCATTTTTTTTAATGCGGTAGACATGGTAGTAAAGATCTTGCCAAATACCAATAGAGCTAGGATATTTTTTGCTGGCGCCTCGACTAATCCACGTTTCAAAGCGACTAATTTGTACGACTTGCCTTGCAATAATAGCCATTAGCAGTAAAAACATTAATGGCCAAAACAGTCCTGTAAAACTGCCAATGATCGTAATCATCAAGAGAAATAAAAGGATAGTTTTTATCTCTTTTTCCCAGATGCCCATGATGCTTAGTCCACTAAAGAAAACCGATAACCAAAGCCGCGCACGGTTTGTACGATATCTTCACGACCAAATTCTTCGAGAATTTTTCGAAGGCGGCGTATATGAACATCAATAGTGCGCTCTTCTATATAAACACTACGACCCCAAACCTGATCTAGTAATTGTGAGCGACTGTAGACTTTATTAGGATGTGTCATAAAAAAGTGCATTAAACGAAATTCGGTAGGACTGACTTCTACAGGCTTGTCATTAATAGAGAGGCGGTGTTGTTCCGTATCGAGTATTAAATCTCCCAAGATAATTTGTGGTTGTCCTTGGGTTTTGCCACTGCGACGCAACACAGCCCGTATACGGGCTACCAGTTCTTTGGGTGAAAAGGGCTTAGTCATATAATCATCAGCACCTATTTCAAGACCTCTGACTTTATCCTCTTCTTCGCCTCTGGCCGTTAACAAAATAATAGGAATTTCTTGATACAGCGCTTCTTTTTTTAAGCGTCTCGCCCATTCAGCACCACTCATGCCTGGCAACATCCAGTCTAGCAAAATTAAATCAGGAAGCTTATCATCGAGTATTTTTTGAGCATCCTCCGCATCAGCGGCAGCAATTGGCATAAAGCCTGCTTGCTCAAGAACCATCATTAACATACCTCTGATAGCGTCTTCATCTTCGACAACTAGAATATTAAAGTTAGACATAATGATTAATAAAGAGAAAAAAGCTATTGTAACAAAGAGACTGTTACCCCTTTATGACAAAATTTGTGGATTGAGTAAGGCTATTCTAATACAGATTACCCTAAGAGTAGTGGGCTTAAATAGTTTTCTTGGAATAGCCGATAGTTAGAGAGTATGTGATTTTCAAAATAACGCCTAAAGTCGGCATTAAAAATACGAATAGTGTCGTAAAGCCTGACGGGATTTATAACCTATACCCATCAAGCTAAGCCCATCACATTGCGACAATGCCGGTCGGGGTTTGCAACCCCGATCGAAACGTTTATATGCACCCGAACGGCGCTATATAAGCAAAAGTAGGCCTGTTTCTTCGGTGATCTTGCAAAGATAATGGCAATATGAAACGTTTGAGACGGGGTTGTAAACCCCGTCTCGCGAGTGGTGACGGAGCTTATAACCCATACGCATCAAGCTAAGCCCACTAAATTGCGATGATGACAATGCCGGTAGGGATTGTAAATCCCGACCAGCATTGGGGCTTGGGTTTTTCTAATGCATGAGCTACGCTTAAGCCTTAGAAAATTGTAAGCCCTTTTCATCAACATCGACTTTGATGGTATCGCCTGCGGCAAAATAACCCGACAATATTTCTTGTGCCAGTGGGTTTTCTAATTGCTGTTGTATGGCACGTTTCATGGGTCTTGCTCCGTAAACAGGGTCAAAGCCTGCTTCGCCTAATAAATCCAAAGCGGCATCGGTGATTTCAAAAGCAATTTCTCTATCGAGTAAACGATGACGTAAGAACTCAATTTGTATGGCAGAAATTGCTCTGATATGTTCACGCCCTAAAGGATGAAATACCACCGATTCATCAATACGATTGATAAATTCAGGTCGAAAATGTTGGCCCACTTTTTCCATAACCGCAGCTTTCATCACCGGATAGAGGGTTTCTCCTGACAGCTCCTGAATAATGTCAGAGCCTAAATTTGAAGTCATGACGATAACGGTATTTCTAAAGTCCACCGTGCGGCCTTGGCCATCGGTTAAGCGACCGTCATCTAAGACTTGTAACAAAACATTAAAAACATCAGGATGCGCTTTCTCAATTTCATCCATCAGAATGACAGAATAGGGTTTACGTCTGACCAGTTCGGTTAAGTAGCCTCCTTCTTCATAACCGACATAACCTGGAGGCGCACCGATTAAACGTGCCACTGAATGTTTCTCCATAAATTCGGACATATCAATACGCACCATCGCATCAGGGGTATCAAACATAAATTCTGCTAAGGCTTTGCAAAGTTCAGTTTTACCGACGCCAGTAGGGCCTAAAAATAAAAATGAACCATTAGGTCGATTAGGATCAGAAAGCCCGGCTCTGGAGCGACGTATGGCATTACTGACGGCTTTAAGTGCTTCATCTTGACCTATGACTCGCTGACTTAAATGTTCTTCCATACGCAGCAATTTGTCGCGCTCACCTTCCATCATTTTTGATACCGGAATACCGGTCCATTTAGAGACCACTTCGGCAATTTCTTCTTCGGTGACTTTATTGCGTAACAAGGTCATTTTTTGATCTTCACCGGAGGCTGCCTGTTCTAATTGTTTTTCTAAGGCAGGAATAATGCCGTATTGCAATTCAGACATTTTGCCTAAGTCATTAGTACGGCTGGCGGCTTCTAAGTCGGTACGCGCATGTTCTAGTTTTTCTTTGATTAAGGCGCTACCTTGTAGCGAGGCTTTTTCTGCTTTCCAAATTTCTTCCAAGTCAGAGTATTCTTTTTCTAATTCAGCGATTTCTTCTTCCAGTATTTCTAGGCGTTTTTTAGAGGCGGCATCTTTTTCTTTCTTTAACGCCACTTGTTCAATTTTTAATTGGATCAAACGGCGATAGAGCTTATCCATTTCTTCTGGCTTGGAGTCGATTTCCATACGAATACGACTGGCAGCTTCATCAATTAATTCGATGGCTTTATCAGGCAATTGTCGATCAGCAATATAACGATACGATAAGCTTGCCGCTGCAACAATGGCAGGGTCGGTAATACTGACACCATGATGCACTTCATATTTTTCTTTTAAGCCGCGTAAGATGGCTACGGTATCTTCAACAGAGGGTTCATCGACCAAGACCTTTTGAAAGCGACGCTCTAAGGCTGCATCTTTTTCTACGTATTTACGGTATTCATCCAGCGTGGTAGCCCCTACACAATGCAATTCACCGCGAGCCAAGGCCGGTTTTAACATATTGCCAGCATCCATAGCCCCTTCAGCTTTACCGGCACCGACCATGGTATGCAATTCGTCAATAAAGAGAATGACTTGACCTTCTTGTTTAGCAAGATCACTGAGTACCGCTTTTAAGCGCTCTTCAAACTCACCTCGAAATTTAGCGCCGGCGATTAAGGCCGCCATATCTAGCGACAGCACTTGCTTACCTTTGATGCCTTCAGGCACTTCACCATTAACGATGCGTTGCGCTAAACCTTCGACTATGGCCGTTTTACCTACGCCCGGTTCACCGATTAATACGGGATTATTTTTAGTGCGGCGTTGTAAGACTTGAATGGTGCGCCGAATTTCATCATCTCGACCAATGACTGGGTCTAACTTGCCTTGTTCAGCACGTTCGGTCAGGTTAATGGTGTATTTATTGAGTGCTTGGCGCTGATCTTCAGCATTAGCATTATCAACAGGGTCGCCACCGCGCATTTGTTCGATGCCAGCTTCTACTTTTTTAGCATCGACTCCTGATTTTTTCAGCAAGGTATTTAAAAAACCTTTTTCTTCGCAAGCCGCTTGCAAAAATAATTCACTAGAAATGAATTTATCATGACGTTTTTGCGCTATTTTGTCGGTTAAGTTGAGCAATCTTGTGAGTTCATTAGAGATGGTAACATCCCCGCCTGAGCCACTCACTGTAGCAATACGCCCTAATTCTTGAGTGAGTTCGGTACGCAATAATTGAGTATTAAGCCCCATCTGAGCTAACAAAGGTTTAATGCTGCCGCCTTCTTGGTCAAGTAAAGCGATCATTAAATGAGCGGGTTCAATGAATTGGTGGTCTTTTCCTAGGGCTAAGCTTTGTGCATCTGCTAGTGCTGATTGAAACTTACTTGTTAATTTATCCATACGCATAGTGTTCACCTTTTGCTAAATAATAAGTTATGACTGATATAAGGTAGTTTTGTGTGGTTTTCAAGCAGCTAACATCACTTAAGCTTTAATAACTTACATTGAGCCTTTTTACTCGATGTTCAAGTTTTTATACAGTCATTTAAAAACAGCAGCTTAGAAAAGACTGAAATCGGTTTTTTTAGGGTTGTTTTACAATTTTTCAAATAGCAAAAAAGCTAAAGTATTGATTTTCAACAAACTAGGTTTTTCTATGTTCAATTGAAAATCAACACCTTATTAAAAACTTGAACATCGAGTTTTAGGTCAATACCTTCGCCAAAAAAATAACCCACAGAAGGTAGAAAACACAGTGGTTATAACGCATTGATAGTACGTATTTATATTAAAAATTATGTCAGAAAAACGTCTGATCTAATTATTAATAACTAATGCCCAATGTCGATTGTTATGAATCATTGGGTTACAAACGAAAAAGTGGCGAAGGTATTGTTAGGTGGTGGTGCATTTATTATATGAATTCGGGCATTATTATTGTAGAGGATAACTAAAGAACTAAAAGCGTCGGACTTTATTTGCGTTATAAATATTGAAATTACTGAGCAGTCTTAGTCAAAACCAACTATCTGTTGCGAGGTTAGTTGCGCAAATTGTAGAAGTTTCAATGCCATTTGTATCAGTTAGCTGAGCAACAACGGATCATTACCTGTTGGTCTTTAATTGCTAATACGGGAAGTACAAATGGTGCATATCAGATAAAAATGTTTTGTTATTTGGGTAGCGAGATTTAGACCCAAGGATAGCATCAACTCCACAACTACAAAGGGCAAGTGTTATGGATTATGATGGGGTTTTATTTTGAGATGGGACAGAATTGGGATAATTTCCCTGCAGGCATAAAAAAAGCAGTCGCCAACTAAGGCTAACTGCTTGATTTATTTGTTCTTTGGTGGTGGGTCGTGCGCGATTCGAACGCGCGACCATCGCATTAAAAGTGCGGTGCTCTACCGGCTGAGCTAACGACCCAACAAAGAATGCTTATTATAATGATTTTTATAACTTATGCAACGCTTTTATTTTTTATATCGAGTTGGGTCTTTTACATTTGCTTCTAAAAACCCTGCGACTCTTATTCGACAGGCATCACATACGCCGCAGGCTTGGCCTTGCTCATCGGCTGAGTAACATGAAACGGTGTGACGATAATCAACACCTAAAGCAATACCTTGTTGAATGATTTCGGCCTTACTTAAAGAGATTAGGGGAGTGTGTATAGTAAAGGAATCGCCATTTACGCCTGCTTTGGTGGCTAAATTCGCTAATGTCTGAAAAGCATTAATAAATTCTGGCCTACAGTCGGGGTATCCGGAGTAATCCACCGCATTAACACCGATAAAGATATCAGTTAACTTTAATACTTCGGCCCAACCTAAAGCAAAAGAGAGAAATATGGTATTTCTTGCTGGGACATAGGTGACTGGTATGCCTACTTGTGGTTTATTAGGCACAGCAATTTTTTCGTCAGTTAATGCCGATCCACCGATGCTTCCTAATCCAAGTTTAATTATTTTATGGTCGTTAACTTGATAATCTTTTGCTATCTGAGCTGCGGCTATTAGCTCTGTATTATGTCTTTGCCCATAATCAAAGCTTAAGGCGTAACAGATATATCCTTGTTGTTTTGCGAGAGCAAGGACGGTAATTGAATCTAATCCGCCTGATAGCAGAACAATGGCTTTTTTTTGCATGATAGTTTATTTGCCTTGAGCATCATCCCAGAGCAGTTTATGTAATTGAATTTGAAATCGAACAGGTAATCTGTCTCGGAGAATTTTTTCAGCAAGTTCAGTTGGATTTTGTAGTCCCATAACAGGTGAAAATAATACTTCGCAACGATCAGACAGCGCATATTCTGTCAAAACAGCTTTAGACCAGTTATAGTCTTCATCGTTACCGATGACGAATTTAACCTGATCTTTACTATTAAGATATTGAAGGTTTCCATAAAGATTTTTATTGAGCTCACCTGAACTAGGTGTCTTAAGATCCATGACTTTTACCGTGCGTTGATCTACATTAGAAATATCAATGGCACCACTAGTCTCAAGTGAAACTTTAAAATTTTTATTGAGTAGTTGGGTCAGTAGTTCAATACAGGCTGGTTGCGCGAGCGGCTCTCCACCGGTTACTGTAATATACGGAGTCTTATATTGCTCTACTTCAGCTATAATTTCGCTAATATTTATTTTCTTGCCACCTGTAAAGGCATAGGCAGTATCACAATAAACGCATCGCAAAGGACATCCGGTAAGACGAATAAATACAGTGGGTATTCCTACTGTATTTGACTCTCCTTGCAGAGAATAAAAAATTTCAGTAATGCGAAGACTGCTCATATCTAGTGATGAGCTTCTTCATGAGGAGGAGCTTCATTGAGTTTTAATAGCTTCTTCGATGCTAATACTGCAGCAGGTGATTTAGGATAATCAGAAATAACTCGATTGAGGTATTCCGTTGCTTTTACAGAATTTTTTTGGTCTACCTCGATATAGCCCAGTTTTAATATAGCATCGGGTACTTTTGAACTATCAGGATATTTTTCAAGTACCTCATTAAATGCTTTGCGAGCAGAAGCATTGTCCTGATTGACCCTATAAGCCTCACCTAGCCAATATTGTGCATTATTAGCATATTCACTTGTAGGATACTGACTAAGATACGCTTTGAATTGTTCTATCGATTGAAGCGTATGGCCACTTCTAAGCTCATCATAGGCCATAAAATAACCTTTTTTATCAGGATCTTGTTTATCAGGAATTTGATCTTGTGGCCTGTCAGCTTGTGATTTTTGTGTGGGACTATCAACAGCCTTGTCGGGCAGGATAGTTTTTTGCGTAGAAATAGTAGGCGCAATGACTGATGAAGGTTTAGTTGTTGGTATTTCTTTGGCAGCGATATTGCTTGATCGTACTGCCTCTGTCGGATTTGCAGTAACCCCACCAGTCTTATTTTCTAAGTTTTGCAGGCGCTCATCAAAATCTGAATACATTGTGCCCTGATGTTTTTTTAAGTCATCAATTCGATTAGCTTGTTCGTCTATCTTGCCGGTAAGCTGTTGCACTTCAGATTGCATTTGCTCTAGACGCCCCATCAACTCATACAAGGTGCTTGTCGATTGCGTGTTGGTTGAGTTATTTTGAGCTGCAGATTGTGGATATAAAGAATGGTCAATGACAACCGGCACGTCTGCATAAGCACTACTAAAAATAAAGGGCAGGAAAATAAGGCTAGTTTTTTTCATTTACTTACCTTGGCTGATAGGCGACTTCAACACGGCGATTTTTTTCCCAAGCAGCCTCGTTATTACCTAAAACAGCTGGTTTTTCTTCACCGTAGCTGACGACATTTAGTTGGCCTTCAGAAACACCTCGTGCCTTCATCATGCTAGCAACTGATTTTGCACGCAGTTCACCTAGGGCAATATTGTATTCCCGGGATCCACGCTCATCAGCATTACCTTCTAGCGTAATATGCTGCGAAGGATTTGCGATTAAATATTGTGAGTGAGCCGATATAACGGTAACGAAATCTGGCATAACTTCACTGCTATCTAGCATGAAATAAATAGTACGCTTTGATAAAGGGTTATTAGGGTCATTAAATTCAGGGCCTAAAGTGCTAGCGTAGTCGCCATTGCCATTCATTGCCGAGTCATTCATACCATAACCTTTATTCAAGCCAGTGGTTGATGCATCGTTAATTCCGCTGTTAGCATTTAGACTACCATCAGTAAGCCCAGCATCTGTTTCGTCAGTATCACTACATGCTGATAGAAATACTGCACTTATTGCCAATACGATTATTGTTTTATTTAGTTTCATTTTTAACTCACCAGCTAGTTGATATATGAATTGTAAAAAATTGCAGGATAATCTGTAAATCTAAGGGCCCCAAGACGGTTCTCTAACCTCTCCACTATTAAAAACTAATTTCTGCTGTATCTTACCATCGATTGATACTGCGGATAAGAATCCTGTGCCGCCTTTTTGCGAGGCATAAAGAATCATACTTCCATTGGGTGCAAAACTAGGTGATTCGTCTGAGTGACCGCTCGTTAGTACGTTTATGGATTTATTGGACATATCCATGATGGCAATACGATAGTCGTTGCCATTACCATGTACCATCACTAAGTTTTTACCGTCAGGAGAAAAGCTGGCTCTAGCATTGTAAGAGCCTGAAAAAGTAAGTCTTTTTTCATCTCCACCCTGACTAGGAACTATGTAAATTTGTGGTTTTCCACCTCTGTCTGATGTAAAAACAAGTGAGTTTCCATCTGGTGACCAAGAGGGTTCTGTATCAATAGCAAAACTTTTGGTTAGTTTCGTTAAAGAGCGCGTGGACAAGTTAAGAATAAATATATCAGGACTACCGTCTTTCGATAAAGTCAGTGCTAAACGGGTTCCATCAGGTGACCAAGCCGGTGCGCCATTAATGCCTGGAAATTCAGCTACACGAACTCTCTCACCGGTAGCTAATGTTTGCACATAGACGGCTGCTGATTTTCTTTCAAAAGAAACATACGCCATTTTTTTTCCATCAGGCGACCATGAAGGAGACATTAATGGTTCAACCGATGAAGCGATAGTCTGAGGATTGAATCCATCTGCATCAGCAATTTGAAGTTGCTGTGATTGTTTTTTGCTGCCAAGATTAGTAGTGGTGATATAAGCGATTCGACCACTAAACACACCTTTTTTCCCAGTTAATTTTTCAAAAATAAGATCACTAATGTGGTGAGCTGTTTTTCGTAAATCAGCTGCTGAAGAGTTCATTCGGTAGCCTAATAATTGTCCACTTTTATAAACATCAAATAATTGAAATTGAACATTATATTGACCACCACCAGAATCAGCTAATTGTCCTATAACCAAATAATTCTGACTTGCCGCCTGCCACTCGTTAAAATTGACAGCCGCCGCTGTATTAGGTTTACTCGGCATGGCTGGTTCCGCCATCATTTTAAAATAACCGCATCGTTCTAAATCAGCATTGACTATAGCGCTAATATTAACAGGAGCGCCAGCTGAAGCAAAAGGTGCCACTGCGATAGGCAGCGCACTACTTATCCCTTCTGATATTTCAATGGTTAAGGCTGCATGGCTATTGGTAACCGATAGGCTAAAAGCCACAAGAAATAAAACTTTATTAAAAAAACTCACAATCACCTCTACTAAGGTTTTAAAAAATTAAAGTCATTATTACATGATGTTATGAATAGATTTCTCAATAATTGAGATTAGCTGCTGTCATTATGACTATAAGCTATGAAATTTCAAGCGTTGAAGGCTGAATATTTTATTTTTAGTAACATAAAATTATCTTTCTTTGTCCGCAAAAACCCACCGTTCAGGGCTGGGATGTCAAATATCCATAAACAGCATCGGAATGCCGTAAGTTAAAATAAAATAGCTAATCGCTAAAATAACGCTAAGGCTCATTTTGGTCTCAAATGCCTGACGCAAAATGTAACTGACAATTGCTATATACCAGACAACCAGCAAGACACCGATACCGATTGATATTTCTTCCGCATTCTCTTGATGGTTCATGACCATTAAAAAATACAGCCCTTCGGTGACAGTCGCCAATGTCATAATAAAGTTTTCACAGACAAAAATGGCAATATACAGCTGATTAAAATATTGCCATTTTTTAAAGACTAACAAGAACACGGCGACGGATGAAAAGGCCATGACAGTCCGTAAAAAAACCTCCAGCGAGCCATCGGCAGGATCAGAAATCAGTCCTTCAACTATACAGCCTGAAATAAGATAAAACGCCACCGTTTTCCACATAAACGATTTTGAGGGAACTAAATCGGCGGGATTATTCCTAAACCAGCATAGCGATAGGTATTGACTTAATAAATTCATGGTAAAAAAGCTTGGATTAATAAACGAAGAAGAATCAGATTAGGTTTACAAAAAAGCACATTATAACCGTAATTGTCCCTTAGAAGATTAGATAGACCATGATTTATCTGAATTTTAATAACCTAAGCTATCAGTTTGTAGATCTTTCAAGGGTTCAGGCAATCTCGAAATGAATGTTTGGATGTTGCCGCTTGGAGACAATGTAATCTGGCGATAACCTGGTGCAGCTAAATCATCTAAACTAAACGTAGGACTGCTGGGTTTAAACTGAAAGCACGTTGATGGTGTTCCTAAGACACGAACGCCGTGATGTTCAATATCCATTAATTGATGAATATGCCCGTTGATAATGATCTTAACTTTTGGGTATTTATCAATTACTGCCCATAATTCCGAGTTGTTTTCTATCATCATGGTGTCCATCCAAGCACTTTTAGTTTCTAAGCAATGATGATGTACTGCTATTAAGGCGTGATGATCTGGGTGGTTATTTAAACAATTATCTAGAAAACAAAGCTCTTGATTTGATAATCGTCCTCCAGAGACTCCTTTTATCTGACTATTTAAAAAGATTAATTGCCAGTTCCCTAACAAAACTTGTTTGTGGCAGCTTATTAATGACGTATTAAATATCTGCTGCATAAGCTGAGCATCATCATGATTGCCGGGTAAGCAAATACAAGGCGTATGAGTTGCTTCAAGATGCTGTAAAATTCGTTGATAGCTTTCTTTGTTGGGATTTTGAGCGAGGTCGCCAGTAATCATTATTAAATCAAAAGCGCCATTTTCAGCCCAAGCCAGCTCAAGTACCGCTAGAAAATAATGCTCAGTATCAATGCCTAAAAAGGTTTCATTTAAGCGAGGTAAGATGTGACAATCTGTTATTTGCAAGATTGATAGGTCGGCCATATGCCTATTCATTCGATGTCTTTACACAAAATCTTAGAGTTTCTTTGTGGGCTGTACAGCGCTTTGAGTGGATCGGGTAGATTGTTGATATCGGATGATATAAAGCCTCGCTCAATAAACCACTGCATAGTTTGAGTTGACAGTACAAATAATTTTTTCAGCTTCATTTGCATGGCTTTTTGATAAACATGGTTTAAAAGTCGCCCCCCACGGCTAGCACCTTGATAATTATCATGAACAGCAAGACAAGCAATTGCGCCAAAATAACCTTGTTCATTAGCGTGAAAAGCCGCACAAGCGATAATCAAGCCGTCTCTCTCTATGACAATATAGTCGGCTATTTCCATTTCGATTTTTTCTCTAGAGCGTTTAACTAAAATACCTTGTTGCTCAAGTGGCTTAATAAGTTCGAGAATGCCACCAATATCATCGAGCTTAGCAGAGCGCAATACTTCGAAAGGAGCTGAGCTAATCAAGGTACCGATACCATCACGACTAAATAACTCTTGCAGCAAAGCACCATCAATATGGCGATTAATTAAATGCACACGCTCAATGCCCGCCTGACAGCTTTGAATAGCTGCTTTAAGCGGCAGTTTAATAAAATCCGATATGTCAGTATGATCTTGTAAAAAATTATCTGTCTCATCGGTGGTCATTTGCCGAATGTGCTCCCCGCTTTCAGGGTTACAGCAACTATGTTCCGTCAATAAAATTAACTTTTCTGCTTTTAAGGCAATTGAAACGGCGGTAGCGACTTGCTCGGCCGACAGATTAAAAACCTCTCCACTTGGCGAATAACCTATCGGTGAAATTAGCACGACCGTATTTTGATCAAGTTGTTGATGAATAGCAGTGCTATCTATACGACGAACTTCGCCTGTATGGCAGTAATCTATGCCATCTATAACCCCTATCGGTTTGGCTATAACATAATTTCCAGAGACTACTTTCAGACTAGATCCTGCCATAGGTGAGTTAGATAATCCCATTGATAGCAATGCTTCAATTTCAACACGTACTAAGCCTGCCGCCTCTTTAACGCATTGCAGCGCTAACTCGTCGGTAATTCTCAGATTTTTATGAAAGAGGGCGGGGGCGTTAAGTTTATTAAGACGCTGATCTATCTGAGGCCGTATACCATGCACTAAAACTAAGCGTATACCTAAGCTATTAAGTAAAGCTATATCGTGTACATGATGATCAAAATCATCTGCCTGCACCGCCTCTCCACCTAATGAAATAACAAAGGTTTTGTTGCGATGAGCATGGATGTAAGGGGATGAATCTCTAAACCAACTAACAAATGACTTTTCTGATTGCATAACGACTCAGTTTGAAGTGATATACATAGCTACAGCAGTCAAATTAACAGCTGTAGCCAATACATCATAGCAGTTGTATGATTAGCTAACTCAATCCAAATTATCAGTTACCGCGCCTTGCGATGCTGAATTAACTAACTTGGCATATTTAGCTAATACGCCGCGAGTATAGCGTGGCGCAGGTTGTTTCCATGATTCTAAGCGATGGGCGATTTCATGCTCAGTGATATCTAATTTCAATTCATTGGTTTCTGCATCAATCGTAATGGTGTCACCATTTTCAATGATCGCTAATGGCCCCCCCACATAAGCTTCGGGAGTAATGTGGCCAACAACAAAGCCATGTGTGCCGCCAGAAAAACGGCCATCCGTAATTAAGGCCACTTCCTTACCTAAGCCTTTACCCATAATGGCAGAGGTGGGCGATAACATTTCACGCATACCAGGGCCACCTTTAGGGCCTTCATAGCGGATAACAATCACATCCCCTTTAACGATGTCGCCATTTAATATACTTTTTAGTGCTTGTTCCTCAGCATCAAATACTTTGGCTGTACCAACAAAGCGCAAACCTTCTTTACCGGTAATTTTTGCAACTGCACCACCTGGTGCTAAATTGCCATATAACACAACCAAGTGACTGTCTTTTTTAATCGGATTTTTTAGTGAATGAATGATTTCTTGCTCTACTGGATAGGGTTTTACATCGGCCAAATTTTCTGCCAAGGTTTTACCAGTGACGGTCATGCAGTCACCGTGTAATAAACCATTGTCTAACAAAATTTTCATGAGAGGTTGAATGCCTCCAATTTCAATTAATTCGGTCATTAAATAGCGGCCACTCGGTTTTAAATCTGCGAGTAAAGGAACGCGTTGGCCAATACGAGTAAAATCATCTAAAGTAATATCCACTTTAGCTGCGTTAGCCATGGCTAAGATATGCAAGACCGCATTAGTGGAACCACCCAAAGCAATTACAATGGTAATAGCATTTTCAAAAGCCGCCTTTGTCATGATGTCGCTGGGTTTGATATCGTTTTTCAGCAATTCCAAAACAGCAGCACCGGCACGTTCGCAATCAAGTCTTTTATCATTAGAAATGGCCGCTTGGGCTGAGCTGTTGGGTAAACTCATGCCTAAGGCTTCAATCGCAGAGGCCATTGTGTTGGCTGTATACATGCCGCCACAAGAACCTGCGCCCGGAATAGCTTTAGCCTCAATGGCTGCTAGCTCAGCATCATCAATTTGGTTGTTGGCTCTTGCGCCAACCGCTTCAAAAACTGAAACTACATCGAGTTTTTTATCTTTATGACAGCCGGGCATAATGGTACCGCCATAGACAAAGATAGCAGGGCGATTCAAGCGCGAGATTGCAATCATACAACCTGGCATATTTTTATCACAACCACCGATGGCAACGACACCATCAAAGCCTTGGCAGCCGACGACTGTTTCAATAGAATCGGCAATGACTTCACGGGATACCAGCGAATATTTCATGCCTTCAGTGCCCATAGAAATACCATCAGAAATAGTAATGGTATTAAATATAACGGCTTTACCATTGGCTTGATCAACACCTGCGCCTGCTGCATCTGCCAACTTATTAATATGCATGTTACAAGGTGTCACCATACTCCAAGTTGAAGCAATGCCTATTTGTGGTTTCTTGAAATCCTCATTTTTGAAGCCTACAGCATGTAGCATAGCTCGACTAGGCGCGCGCTCCATGCCATCAACGACTAAAGAAGAAAAGCTGCGAGTGTTGTGGTCATCCGAATGAGCCATGTGATCAATTCCTGATATTTATAAGATTTAAATGAATGCTACTAAGCGTAAGGAGTAAAACTACGGCAGGTTTTTTTGCCTTAATATGAATCCCAGCTACCTTTACGTCTCCAACCCAGCTTTGGTAATATAAACCCTAACAAAACGCCAAATAATGAAAGTAAGCCTCCGTAGAGAAACCAGTCCTGACTAGCCGTGTCTTTTAAAGCCTGATTTTCGAGTTTGTATTGTTGTAAATCTCGCTCAACATTAACGACACGCTCCTGCAATTCATCGCGTTCGGTTCTTAGTTGAGAAGAACTAGACATCGTTTTTTTCAACTCATTTAATTCACGAGTTAATTTGTCGCGTTCTATGACCAAAGATTTCTCAAGGGTTGTGCCTGGCGTAAGGGTTTCTTTTAAAGCAGATAATTCAGCACTTAAGGTAGCGTTATTTGACTGTAATATCGACATTTCCTTACTAGAGCTATCTTTAGGATCTATTTCTGGAGGTTCTGTTTTAGTATAGCGTGCTTTGATGTAACCTTCTGTACCATCTGTTAACTGCACATTAATAAAACCATTTTGAATTTTTTTATCAAGAACAATTAGGGCAGTATCCGTTGGCAGAACCTTTATAACATTACTATGGCTACTTGCGCCTTCATATAGCGACAAGTTTTGCGCATCGTTTACATAAACAATATCAGCCATAGTGATGCTGCTGATGATTAACATACAAAAAGAATAAAGTATTTTTTTCACGGTTATATTTTTAAGTTAGGTTGCTCGGTTATAAATGATGCCGTATTAATTTTTGCAGGCTACGTAGTCTTCTGATTCAAAAGTTATTACATTAATTTAGTTGTTTTATTCTATCTTATACACGCGATTTTATTTTAAATACTTAAAAGAAACTCTAGTAAGGCTTTTTGCACATGTAAACGATTTTCAGCTTCTGCATAAATAACGCTTTGTAAGCCATCAATAACCTCAGCAGTCACTTCTTCACCGCGATGTGCAGGTAAGCAATGCATAAAAAGGGCGTCATGATTTGCTGAACTCATGATTTCAGCATTAATTTGGTAATGTTTAAAAGCGAGTTCGCGTTGTTTTTGTTCTTCTTCTTGACCCATGCTAGCCCAAACATCAGTTACACAAAGGTCTGCATTTTTAGCCGCCGCTAATGCACTGTCAAAAAACTTAACATGCTTGCCAGCGTCGCTAACAAATTCAGGTAACGGTTGATATTGAGCTGGACAGGCAATATGTAAGGTAAAATCCAACATCTTAGCGGCTTGTAAATAAGAATGGCACATATTGTTACCATCGCCTATCCAAGCCACTGTTTTGCCGCGAATATCGCCGCGAAATTCAAAATACGTTTGCATATCAGCTAATAACTGACAAGGGTGTTGCTTGTCCGTTAATCCATTAATAACAGGAACGCTAGAATACTGAGCAAAGGTTGTTACCGTCTCATGTTTGTCAGTTCTTAACATGATGCAGTCAACCATACTAGAAATGACTTTGGCGCTATCATGCATAGACTCGCCTCGACCTAGTTGCGTATCTCTAGGTGATAAAAATAAAGCGCTGCCGCCAAAATGAACCATACCTGCTTCAAATGAAATTCGAGTACGAGTGGATGATTTTTCAAAAATCATCGCTAAGACACGACCTTTTAAGGGCTGATAATTAGGGTCACGATTATTTTTTAGTTCTATGGCTCTATGGATGATATGCCGAAACTCTTCGCTGGATAAATCAAGCAGGCTGGTGAAATGTCGGGGATTCATATTCATAATTCAATGTGTGACTTATTTTGTAAACTCATCAATCAGAGTTGATAGTATATCAACCAACAAGTTAATTTGTTGCTTGTCTATA
>CAIVYW010000404.1 GCA_903910205.1 uncultured Methylococcaceae bacterium
ACTGCCGGGATCCAGAGTACATGGATGTATTAATGTGGGTAGAATTTAAGATTAAGTTTTAACTGCTTTACGATTTGCCATCCATGGCAATTGGATCCCGGCATTCCCTGCCGGGATGACGGCTATAGGGTTTGGTGGGTGAAGATTGGGATTTGGATTTGGATTTGGATTTTGGCTTCGTGTTGATACTTCGTGGCAATGTAGAAACTACATAGGTCTCGTCATTCCGGCATGGATCGCCGGGATCCAGAGTACATGGATGTGCAAGAGGAGATCATAATGCTTAAACAGCCTTGCGTTTATATGCTGGCCAGTAAAAGAAATGGAACGCTGTATATCGGAGTTACCTCAGATCTGATTAAACGGGTATACCAGCACCGCATGGAACTGGTTGAAGGGTTTACTAAGCGTTATGGCATTCATGATCTGGTTTGGTATGAAGTTCACGAAATATTGGAAAGTGCTATCCAACGTGAGAAACAACTAAAGAATTGGTCGAGGCGTGCAAAGATTACGTTATTGGAAAGAACCAATCCTGATTGGCATGACTTATGGTTGGATTTGGTTTAAGGTTTTTTAGCTGCTTTGTGATTTGCCATCCATGGCAATTGGATCCCGGCATTCCCTGCCGGGATGACGGCTATAGGGTTTAGTGGGTAAGGTTTGGGATTGGGGCTTCGTATTGATACTTCGTAACAATGTAGAAAATACAAATGTCTCGTCATTCCGGCATGGATCGCCGGAATCCAGAGTACATGGATGTATTGATGTGGGTAGTATTTAAGATTGGATTTTAACTACTTTACGATTTGCCATCCATGGCAATTGGATCCCGGCATTCCCTGCCGGGATGACGGCTATAGGGTTTGGCGGGTAAAGTTTAGGATTTGGATTTGGATTGGGGATTGGGGATTGGGGATTGGGGATTGGGGATTGGGGATTGGAGTTTGGTCTTGCTCTTCGTATTGATATTTCGTGACACTGTAGAATCTACAAATGTCTCGTCATCCCGGCAGGGATTGCCGGGATCCAGTTTACATGGATGTATTAATCGATAAATTCAGTGTGTGGATACTTTGTAGTAACTATCCATCAACTAAGGTGGATTATTTAATATTGAATTGAATGATGTAATACGTCAACATTATCAATTTAACTTACCCAAAAACTAACACAATTACATATAAGTATATTTCAAGGATATTAATGAAAGTTTTAATTACTGGATCAAACGGGTTTATTGCCCAAAATTTAATAGTTCGTCTTAATGAGTTAGATGGTTTTGAGGTTGTTACCTTTTCACGGCAAACGGCTGAACAACAATTGTCTGAACTGGTTTCGGATATTGATGCAGTTGTGCATTTGGCAGGGGTAAATCGTCCACCCTTACCTGAAGAATTTGTTTCCGGCAATACCGGTCTTACCCAGGATTTATGTAAAGCCTTGCTTGACTGTGGTCGGCAGGTGCCGGTTATTTTTACGTCATCAACCCAGGCCGCTTTGGAAAATGCTTACGGTAAAAGCAAGCTGGATGCTGAGTTGGCTTTGCGTGATTATGCTACGCAATCGGGGGCGGCAGTTTATATTTATCGTTTGCCTAATGTATTTGGTAAATGGTGCAAGCCTAACTATAATTCCGCTGTCGCTACTTTTTGCCATAACATTGCCAAAGGCTTGCCAATACAAATCAATGATACTAGCGCAGCGCTGTCGTTGGGTTATGTAGATGATGTTGTTGATGCGTTTGTAAATGTATTAACCCATAAACAAAACATTGAAGCGACCGAGTTTTACTCTGTTCCTGTTCTTTATCAAACGACCGTTGGTCAATTGGCGCAACAACTGGAAGCATTTCGCGATAGTCGGACGTCTTTGATTACTGAGCAAGTGGGTACCGGCTTGGTTCGTGCGCTGTATTCAACTTATATGAGTTATTTGTCACCGGATAACTTTGCTTATGAAGTCCCCAAGTTTGGTGATCCACGCGGTGTTTTTGTGGAAATGCTTAAAACAAAAGATTCCGGACAATTTTCTTATTTTACTGCACATCCAGGGATTACGCGTGGTGGCCATTATCACCATACAAAAACTGAAAAGTTTTTAGTGATTAAAGGTCAGGCTTGTTTCGGTTTTCGTAACGTTTTGACCGATGAAACTTATAAACTGTTTACATCGGGTGACCTGCCCAAGATTGTAGAAACCATTCCAGGATGGTCGCATGATATTACCAATGTAGGGGCAGAAGAAATGGTGGTGATGTTATGGGCCAATGAGATTTTTGATCGTGACCGTCCTGATACGATTGCAAGCAAGGTTTAATTTATCCATTAGGCAGCACGCAGAAAATACCCACAAGTATTCGCCTGAATCCCATGCACAGGCATCTACACAGTTCGTCATCCCGGCAGGGAGAGCGAAGCGAGGGTTGGCCGGCAACCAGATTACAGGGATGTGTTTATAAGCAACCATCCATGGTTTCTGGATCCCGGCAATCCCTGCCGGGATGACGAGTTTTTTCTTAACTTAATGGCAATGACTCTGGAGTATGGAAACGACAGGGAGAGGTTAATTTTTGCGAGTTACTTTACCATCCATAGCACTTTAAATAACCTGACAAAACAGAATTAATATGAAAAAATTAAAAGTAATGACTGTAGTAGGCACACGGCCTGAGATTATCAGACTGTCTTCTGTACTTAAAAAACTGGACGCTACTGAAAGCATTGAGCATATTTTGGTGCATACGGGGCAAAATTATGATTATGAGCTAAATGAAATATTTTTTAAGGATTTTGGTATAAGAAAACCGGATTATTTTCTTAATGCTGCCGGTAAAAATGCCACTGAAACGATTGGCAATATACTGATTAATGTTGATCCTGTTTTGGAAAAAGAACAACCCGATGCTTTTCTGGTTTTGGGTGATACCAATAGTTGTTTGTGCGCCATTCCGGCTAAAAAACGCCAAATCCCTATTTTTCACATGGAAGCGGGCAATCGTTGTTTTGATCAGCGTGTGCCAGAGGAAACCAACCGTAAAATTGTCGACCATATCAGTGATGTTAATTTAACGTACAGCGATATTGCCAGAGAGTATTTATTAAGAGAAGGTTTGCCGGCAGATCGTATTATTAAAACCGGTAGCCCAATGTTTGAAGTGATTCATTCCCGATTGGATGAAATTAAGGCTTCTTTAATCCTTGATGAGTTGGCTATTAAAAAAGGCGAGTATTTTGTAGTGTCTGCACACCGCGAAGAAAATATCAGCTCTGACCGCAATTTTTTTGCCTTGATAGATACCTTAAATACGATGGCTGAGCATTATCAGTTACCTATCATTATTTCTACACATCCTCGCACCCGTAACAAGATTGATCAACATGGCATTGAGTTTAATCCGTTAATTAAGTTAATGAAACCCATTGGTTTTATTGATTATGTTAAGTTGCAATTAGATGCAAAAGCGGTGTTATCTGATAGTGGTACTATCTCTGAAGAGTCTTCTATTTTAAATTTCCCTGCCCTTAATATCCGCGAAGCACATGAAAGACCGGAAGCAATGGAAGAAGCTTCAGTGATGATGGTGGGTCTTAATAAAGAGCGCATTATGCAAGGCTTGCTGGTTTTAGAATCTCAAGCCGGCAGCATAAGTCGGGTAACCCGTCCTGTAAGTGATTATTCGATGCCTAATGTAGCCGATAAAGTTGTGCGGATTATTATTTCTTATACCGATTATATTAATCGTGTAGTTTGGCAAAAGCCGCAATAATATGAATATATGCCTAATCATTGATGATTATTTACCGGCCAGTATAAAAGTCGGTGCCAAAATGATGCACGAATTGGCACAGAAATTTATAATAAAAGGGCATAGCGCTATCGTTATTACGCCTTGGCTTGGAAAGTAAGCTTGAGATAACTCAACTTGATGGCGTTACGATTTGCCGTTTTCGCTCCGGTGAGATAAAGAATGTTTCAAAAGTAACAAGAGCCATTAATGAAACATTATTGTCTTATAACCCACGGTTCGCTCATTTTTATAAAAATATGAATATTAATGATTATTTTTGACTGTTTTGCTAAAAAAAAACATATGGCTCCATTGTAACCAAATGAATCTATTGAACTTTAAAAAAAATGAGCGAACCGAGGGTTATAATGCCTTTAATCCCTATTTTAAGTAGCACCAACAGATTATAGTTTCCAAATGTATAGCATAAAAATACAGGTGTGGTGGGAACGATAATAATTCATAACTATATTTCCAACACCCCATGAAGCTCACTCTTGCCGTAACCGGGACTTTATTTTTATTGCTTGCTATTATTTTTCTAAATTTAGGTCATTGGCTTTCTGCGCCTGCAAGTGCTCCTATACCAGCGGATCTGATTGTATCCTTGGGTGGCGATGGCGGTGAGCGTGGGCAAATGGCGGCAACTCTTTACAAAGCAGGTTATGCCAAAAAGATTTTGTTAACGGGAATGGGCGGCTGTTCAAATATTACAGGTGATTGTTATCAGCATAAGCGTTCCCTATTTTTGCTTAATCAAGGGATAGCAACAAAAACATTAATTTTTGATGAACAGGCAACCAGTACGCATCAAGAGGTAATTAATATTGCAGCTTTACTAAGAGCTAATCATTGGGTAAGCGTGTTAATAGTTAGTGATCCACCCCACATGCTTCGATTGGATTATGCCTTGCGTCCTGTTTTTAAAAAAGCCGGTTTGCACTATCAGCTTATAAAAAGCGATGCGCCAACTTGGCATGCTGATCGGTGGTGGCAAGATGAGCGATGGGCGCAGTTTTGTGCCATGGAAGTAGTCAAGTTAATTTATTACGCATTGGCGTACAATAACTAAGGATAAAATCTGTGCCGAAAAATAAGATAAAATCCTTTAAAAACACCATTATCAATAGCTAATCAGTTTTTGAGTCATTATTTATTTAAACTTGTGAGAATACCGTGATACCAAAAAAATTAAACTCAAGAATCGGATTTGGCACAGCGTCCTTACATCATATTAATAGTTTATCATCTAAACTTAATTTGCTTGATACCGCTTATGATGCAGGCATCCGCTATTTTGATACCGCACCGCTTTATGGGCATGGTAATGCTGAAAGAACACTGGGTCATTTCGCACGAAAACACCGTTCGCAAGCATCGTTAGTTATAGCTACTAAAGTAGGATTGACCCCAAACCCTTTAGTCAGTAAATTTCCAAAACTTTTATTTCCTTATATTGCACTTCGAAAAGCCACCACAGCAACTCATATAGCCAGCTCTGCATTTTGGCAGCCCAAACGAAATTATTCCCCCAGTTATTTAATTCAGAGGGTAGAGTTGTCGCTTCGTGCATTGGGGTTAGATTATCTTGATGTTGTATTGCTACATGAGCCAACAGTATTGGAGCTACAAACAATAGATAGCCTTATTGAGGCTATTTTGTCTCTAAAACAACGAGGACTTATTAAGTCCTTCGGTATTTCAGCTCAGTTAAGTTCTGCCCAGTGGCTTCAATCCAATTCACCCGAATTAGCAGAAATTATTCAAGTTGAGATTCCTTTGCAATTAACTGAGGCAAACAAAAACTGGATTTCTGTAAATGCTACTGCAACATTTGGCCACTTTAGATTACAACCCGCTGTTCAATCAGTTATTACTTCTGAAGATCGTCTAAAAAGAGTGGTTAAGCAAGCCGTTGAAATCAATCCAACCGGAACTATTTTGTTTTCAAGCACTAAAAACTCCCATATCAATAGTTTTGTATCAGCTATTAATGAAGCAGATACAACATCGACGGGGAGTTGAATGTGTTAATTAATTGCAATGAAAAGACTACACCCAATAAGCTAACAGCGGATATATGCATTATTGGATCTGGCCCGGCAGGGTTGACTTTAGCAAGAACCCTTATAGAACAAAATAAAACTGTTATTTTTATAGAGCGAGGTAGTAAATTCGCTACAAAACCACCACAAAGACCTATTTCTTTTAAAGCTGATCACTATGACGGCATACATAATGGTTTAGCGTTTGGGTTTGGTGGTACAGGTGCTTTATGGGGCGGGCAACTTTTACCCATGCTTGATGTTGAACTTTATGAACTTGGACATCCGTGGTCTTCTGAAGCATTTATTAATCAACTTAGAGAGCATAGTCAAATTGTAGAAGAATGGGTGGGGGTCTCTACTACGAGTTATCAAAGCTCACTATTAGATTTAATTAATCATCCTGCCGCAAACTTAAAATGGGGCGGCTTTACGCCGCTACTATCTAAATGGATACCTTTTAGTCGCAGAAACATCAGCAGCGACTGGTTAAAACTCTTTGAAAATTCTAAAAAGGTGCAAGTATTACTCAATGCAATGCCTGATAATTGGGGATTTGTAGATAATGACAAAAAGTCAATTAAAAATGTCACTTGTCGCAGCGCCAATGGTCATCTTATTACTGTAGAAGCCACTAACTTTATAGTAGCGGCTGGCGCATTAGAATCCCCTTTAATTCTTGAAAAATTGCTTGGTTTAAATGCATCCGAACATTTAATGGTTGGTAATTATTTGCATGATCACCTTTCTTTAAGAATTGCTGAGATATCTAATTACTCACGAATTGAATTTGAACGATTGTTCACTTCTTTTTTTACCGGCACAACTATGCGCTCTTTAAGGTTATGCCTTAGCAAGCCAATCAATCATTCTAAAGATGACATTGATTGGTCTTACTGCCATTTTGTTATTGAAGCCCCTGAAGACTCTGGCTTTGCAGTTGCCCGAGATATTTTGCGTGGCTTACAAGCCAAAAATTATCACGGCGTGTTTATATCTCTTTTTAAATTACCACTAGCAATGCGCGATATTATCAGAATGTTATGGTTGAGATACATCAAACAGCAATTAGCAATATCAAAAGATAGCAAAATATTTGTGAATGTTGATTTTGTAAAAATGCCTGCGCTTAATAATTACATTACGCAAAGCAATACAGATGAAATAACCATAAATTGGATTATTAAAGAAAATTTAAAAGAACAGGTAGAATTAGCATTCGCTACACTACAATCATTTTGGCTTGAAAATAATCTACAACATGTAGGTGAAATCAAAAAAATTGAATGTCCACTAGACCGCAAAAAAGCCATCGAAAACATCTATGATATCTACCATCCAGCGGGTACTTGCGCAATGGGTCGCGTCGTTGATTCTGATCTACGTATCATTGGGCTTTCTAACTGTTTTGTTATTGGCTCATCTGTTTTCCCTAAACTGGGTAGATCCAATCCAACACTAACTATTATGGCGTTAAGCCGCCGCTTGGGTATTACATTAATTAATCTAATAAATGATAATAAACAGTCTACAAAAACAACTAGTTAAATATTATCAAAATGCCTAAATTAGATATTATTAAGTCTGTAAAAAGAGAAACACTTAAAACGTGTCAACTGACTATCAAAAATAAATTAGCACGTACTTTATGGAATATAGTTTGGTTATTTTTTTATCGCCCTAGTCCAATTTTACTTCATGGTTGGCGGCGTTTTTTATTACGCTGTTTTGGCGCTAAAATGGGCAAGAGATCACTTCCCTACCCCTCCGCAAAAATATGGGCACCTTGGAATTTAACGATGTCTGATGATAGTTGCCTAAGTCATTATGTTGATTGCTACTGCGTAGATCATGTTTTTTTAGGTTCTCGTGTTACCGTCAGTCAATATTCTTATCTTTGTACTGCCAGCCATGATTATACGCGGCGTGATATGCCTTTAATAACCGCCCCCATTATTATTGGTGATGATGCCTGGGTAACTGCAGATGTCTTTATTGGCCCTGGTGTAACGATTGGTGAGGGTGCTGTCGTAGGTGCTCGTTCCACGGTTACGCGCAGTGTTTTACCTTGGACAGTAGTGGCTGGTTCACCGCCTAAAGTGATTGGCCCACGCACACTGAATGATTAATGTTTACTATGACACAACAAACCATGATAACTAACGAGCAAGCACTAAATTTGACCGTAGTGATACTGACTTTTAATGAAGAACGTCACATACAACGGTGCCTGGAATCCCTCAGTGGACTTGCCGGTCGCGTGGTTGTGGTCGATAGTCAATCGACAGATCAAACGCGTGAAATCGCCTTAAAGCTGGGAGCTGACGTTTATCGCAACCCTTGGATTAATTATGCAAAACAATTTAATTGGGCACTCGATAATTCCGACATTACTACGGACTGGGTGATGCGACTGGATGCTGATGAAATTGTTACGCCAAAGTTGGCGGAGCAATTACGTCAACAATTGTCATCCACTCCCAACACTACAGCAGGAATAACTATTAATCGACAAATTCATTTTATGGGTAAATGGATTAAGCATGGTGCAATTTATCCCATTCGGCAGTTACGGATTTGGCGTAATAAACAAGGACGCTGTGAAAACCGCTGGATGGATGAGCATATTTTGGTGGAGGGTACTATTGAACATATTAATGCTGATATTGCGGATATTAATTTAAATAATATTACCTGGTGGATTAACAAGCATAATCATTATGCCACCCGTGAAGCTATTGATTTACTGATGGGTGAAATAAACCATGCGGTAGACAATAAAACGACTGCCATGAGTGTATCGGCACGATTTAAACGCTGGATTAAACACAGCGTTTATGCGCACTTGCCCTTGGGAATGCGTGCCTTATTATATTTTTTATATCGTTATATTTTCCGCTTTGGCTTTTTAGACGGCTGGCCAGGATTGGTATTCCATGTTTTACAGGGTTTTTGGTACCGCTTTTTAGTAGATGTTAAGGTTTATGAGTTACGTAAATTAATAGCTGAGCGAGGACAGTCTTTGGCACAAGTGGTCAAGGATGAATATGATTATGATATTTCTTAAGCCTAAGGCAACTCGCAATAATAAGCCTCCAATTTATAATGGTAGGGTGCGCACCGCGCACCTAAAACCGCACCCACTAAACAGTTTTATTTGCACCACAATCTATTGTTTTTTTCTACCTGTAGCGTATTAGGGTTCTTTCTCTGGCATGGTTTTGGTGCGCGATGCGCACCCTACTCAGCTAAAAATTGGTGTTCGTAATTCAAGACTACCATCCATGACATCTGGATCCTGGCCAACCCTCGCGTGGCTATCCCTACCGGGATGACGAGTTGTGTAGATACCTATGGTTTCAAAGAGGGAACCTAATAGTTTCATATTTTAATAGCTTTCAAGCAAACAACACATAACGGCATCTATCTTGAAAATTTCCATTATTACTTCAGTCTACAACAACCAGGAAACAATCGCTGAAGCGATGGATTCTGTGTTATCACAAACCTATACGGATATTGAATATATTATTATCGATGGCGGCTCTACTGATGATACGGTCAATATCATTAAGTCTTATCAAAATCGCATTGCCGTGTTTATCTCGGAACCTGACAAGGGTATCTACGATGGTCTTAATAAAGGCATTAAACTGGCGACGGGTGATGTGATCGGTTTTTTGCATTCGGATGATTTGTATGAAAATAACACCGTCATTGAAAAAGTAGCGAAAGCCTTTATGGCGAGTGAAATAGACTCTGTTTACGGGGATTTAACTTATGTGAATAAAAGCGACCCCACAAAAGTAATTCGTTATTGGAAAAGTGGTGAGTTTACGCTTAAAAAATTAGGCCGTGGCTGGATGCCGCCTCATCCGACATTTTTTGTTAAACGAGACATCTACCAACAACGTGGCCAGTTTGATACGAGCTTTAAAATCGCTGCCGATTATGATTTGATGCTGCGTTTTTTAGGCAAGTATAAAATCTCAACAGATTACATCCCTAACGTATTAATTAAAATGCGTGTAGGCGGTGAGAGCAATAAAAGCCTTAAAAATGTCATCAGAAAAAGTACTGAAGATTTACAAGCTATGAGAAATAATAATATCGGTGGATTTCTGAGCTTGATATTTAAGAATTTATCCAAGGTTAAACAGTTTATAAAAAAAGATTAGTAAGTTTTTCTTGTTAAAATAACATAATAAGAGAACCTAAGTATAAAATGATCAATTACATTTTATACTTAGCTCATTTATATGAAAGGTATCATCCTCGCCGGCGGAAGGGGCACTCGACTTTATCCCATCACCAAAGGTGTCAGTAAACAACCGACTTCTATCTATGACAAACCGATGATTTATTATCTTTTGTCAGTTCTGATGTTATCCGGCATCACTGAAATATTAATAATTTCTACCCCTACGGATCTCCCCCGTATTGAAGAGTTATTAGGCGATGGCCATGAAATCGGCTTGTCGTTATCTTATAAAGTACAGCCCTCCCCCGATGGTTTGGCGCAAGCGTTTATCTTGGGTGCAGACTTTATTGGTCAAGATGATGTGTGTATGGTCTTGGGGGATAATATCTTTTATGGGCATGGTTTGGTAGCCATGTTAAAACAAGCCGTAGCTAATGTTACAGTACAACAAAAAGCGACGGTGTTTGGTTATCATGTTAAAGATCCG
>CAIVYW010000405.1 GCA_903910205.1 uncultured Methylococcaceae bacterium
TCTGGTTGCTTATAAATATTGATCGGTGTTGGTACGGTTACGATGTAAATATTACAAGACTCTAATTCTTTTGCGGTATAACTGTAACGTAGGTTAATCGCTTTGTTAAGTTCAATGTCGCTGATTTCTAATGTGCGATCTTTACCGGTTTTTAACTCTTCAATTCGCTGTTGATTTATATCAAATCCGATAGTTAAGTATTTTTTTCCAAACTCTACCGCTAGTGGTAAGCCGACATAGCCCATTCCAACAACACCAATTTTTACATTATTCATTTTCATTATTTCCTTAAGTCATTAATCGTTGATAATAAAATTTTTAGTAAGTTACAGATATTCTTTGAAGGGTCGCCTATCGGCTAAATCAACACGCTCGGATTAGCAATGAGTACGAAATAATGTTACAAAACCTGGAGTGCCAAGCTTCAGCTCAGCGTTTTAAAACAGCTGAAGCTGTTTTACTCCCAGCACATCGATGACCTAAATTAATGATCATTATGTAGGGTGGGGCGACCTACCACCCTACAAAAAACCTAACTTAATGGCAGTGAAGCAAAGCTTGGCAACAAGCTGTAAGTATTTTGTTAATCGGCACTTTCTTGATGATAAGCCACAATACGTTCAACTTCATTTTTAGAACCCAAAATAAGAGGTACACGTTGATGAATACTAGTGGGCTTAATGTCTAGCATACGCTCCCGTCCAGTAGAGCAAGAACCACCGGCTTGCTCAATAATAAAAGCCATCGGATTCGCTTCATACATAATACGTAATCGACCTTCTGTTGAGGGTTTTCGTAGATCTAAGGGATACAAAAACACACCTCCACGAGTTAGAATGCGATAAACCTCAGCGACTAATGAAGCAATCCAGCGCATATTAAAGTTTTTTCCACGCGGACCTTCAGTACCTTGCAAGCACTCATCAATATAACGCTGCACCGGAGCTTCCCAGAAACGTTGATTAGACATGTTAATGGCAAATTCAGACGTTTCTTCGGGTATACGAATGTTAGGATGAGTCAATATAAATTCACCTATGTCTTGATCTAGGGTAAAGCCATTAACGCCATTGCCTGTAGTCAATATCATTAGGGTTGACGGACCATAAAGCACAAAACCTGCACAGACTTGATGAATACCTTTTTGTAGAAAATCATCAGTCGTAGGTTCGTCGTCTGCGTGACTATGTAGTATAGAAAAGATAGTGCCTACAGCAAGATTCACGTCGATATTTGATGAGCCATCCAGAGGGTCAAATAACGCCAAGTATTTGCCTTTGGGGTACTGCTTAGGAATAGCAATAATATCATCGGCTTCTTCTGAAGTCATACCTGCTAAGCTACCACCCCAGTTCAGGGTGTTAATCATAATATCATTGCTGATAATGTCTAGCTTTTTTTGTACTTCGCCATGAATATTTTCTGATTCCGCGCTACCCAAAACATTCATGAGTTCGCCACGACCCACTAAATGGGATATTTGCTTACATGCGCTTGCAATATCTATCAATAATGGATTGAGTGCTCCTGACACATCTTTTAAGCCACGTTGCTGCTCAAGAATGAATTGGGTTAAGGATATAGTGTTGGTCATTTCTTGTTTATTCCTCTGACGCTATGTTATGTGTGAAATAGATTTAAAAGCACAAAAACGTATTAAGTAATCAATAGATTACTTAATTATTAGTCCTTATTTAAAGACCGTATTATAAACTGTAAATTAAAATATCCAGTCAGCTAATGCCGCACTAAAGCGCTGTTTTTATTTATATGGAGCTCTGTAAGGTGGAAAGCTACGCCACGTTCTTGAGCTGAAAGCGTTTTGAGTGATGATCGTCGAGTTGATAGATGCACTCGCGTTTGCCTACCCTCAAAACGACATAAGATTATGATAACTTCATCGTACTTTTAATAACACCAAGCTAACGTGGGTTTATAACCCGTTACTCACGTTTCGAAGTTATCGAAACCTAAACGTTTCGACCGGCATTGGAGATTATTATGACACCCACACTTTTAATCAGCTGGGTGAGTCATTATTCTTTTTTGAGGGCAGATAATCCCAGAAATTAATAGTAGGGAAGATATTATCCATAGTCTCTAAAGCCGTTAAATAGCGATTATTTATGTTGTTTTTACGAATAGCATCATGCAGGTAGTTAAATCTTGCAAGGTGGTCTGTGATGCGCTTGTTGGCATAGTCCGTGGTTGTTCCTGACTTCATTATAAAGGGCCAATCAGAGGCTTGGGCTAATAAAATAGATCGCGCCGCCTGATTCAATGCTCTTTTTTGTAATGAAGTGATCGTTAAACCATCAAAATCTAAGACTAATTGTTCCATCTCCGCTTCTGCTTTATGTAGAAAAGGATAAATCCAGTTATTAGTTTCATTAATCCAATAACTAAAATAACCTTGATCACCCCAGGTTGATGCCGAGGGTATGGCAATTTGATGATTTGATTGTTGTGCTAAATAATCACTACAACTGATTGTTTGAACAGGATTGCTGGGGTTGCTGGCTAAGCGTAATACGCACTCTAACCATTGAGGGCCTTCAAACCACCAATGACCGAAAAGTTCCGCATCATAAGGCGCAATGATGATGGGAGGTCTATCCATGCGGGTATTTAAAGCCATAATCTGCTGCTGGCGCTTATTAATAAAGTCCTGTGCATGTTGCCGTGCTTTTGCCTGCGCTTTTTTGGGATTATAGCTTTCTTTAGGCAAATCCGTGCCGGTAATACGATAGTATTTGATACCGGTATTGATACGTATATCACTATCGAGTATATAGGGTGCGATATAATCAAGATCTAAATCAAAGCCGATGTCTTTGTAGTATTCTCGGTAATCGTGATCACCGGGATAACCTTCCTGAGAGCTCCATACCTGCCTAGATGATTCTGGGTCTCGTGCAAACGCCATCACCCCATTTCCACAATCTAGTGGCGCATAGACGCCGTTACGAGGTCTTTGGCTGGCATTTGTGATGCCGTGGCTGTCTACAAAAAAATAGTTAATGCCGGCGTTCGCTAACAATGTTTCTACGCCAGGATAATAGGCGCATTCTGGTAACCAAAATCCTGACGGAGAAAAGCCTAGATTAGTTTTAAAGGTTTCTATCCCTATGTTTATCTGATTGCGGACGGCGATGTCACTGATATTAAGCAATGGAAGTAAGCCATGAGTCGCAGCACAGGTTATTAACTCCAGTGTGCCCGCAGTATGATGCTTTTTAAAAGCGCTCAATAAATCGCAGTCATACTGATTTTGATAAATAGCTAAGGTTTTTTTATAGAATCGGCGATATAGGCGAGCTAATTTTTGAAACTCAGGTTGTAGACGGGTTCTAATAATTTCCTTTTCAGCTAATTCCAATGATTGATGTAAGTATTTTAAGTAGCGAGTTTGTAATAACTCGTCGCGTAACATGCAAATCAGTGGCGGCGATAGTGACAGCGTCAATCGATACGATACTTTATCGTTTTGTAGTCGATCTAGTACGCCAATTAAAGGAATATAGCATTCAGTAATTGCCTCAAATAACCAGTTTTCTTCAAAAAAACTGTCATGCTCTGGGTGACGTACATAAGGTAGATGGGCATGAAGTATGAGACTTAAAAAGCCATGCTTCATTAAAATGCCAGTCCTGAGGCGTTGTTATATGTTTTTTTATTTATCGCTATAAGCGGGGATCGAAAATCAGCTTTAACAGGAGTTATAGATGATTTTTCTTGCGGCAGTTGAGTCAAGTTCGAGTCAGCAAACACTTCTAGCACATTATCTGAAAAACAGATGCCTAAACTTGCTCGGTAGGATGTTACGTTAGAAGGTATAGCTAAAAATATATCTTGTTGAGATTGAGTGCGGCTCATGGGGATATCTTCATATCCTTTGTTGAGATAATTATTTTTATCAGATGCCGAATAAATTCTTAATGTCAGTGGCAAAGGCGAACTTTCTTGTAGAGGAGGGGGCTTATTGTTCCCTAAATTCCAGTAAGCATATAGGTGCTTAGGAGCGACCGGCATCAGTGTTAATGTAGGTGTGTTATCTGACATTTTGGGTGCGTAGCATTGCCTAATTTCTTGGCTAATCTCAAGTAAGTCTAGTTGCGTTAACTTCATCTTGGGCTATTACCTGAATGCGAGCGTTCAAAATAGTCATTAGCCATAATGACTTGATATTTTTGGCTACCAATTTAAGACGGACGGTTTAGCTTAATCGTTCACTTTCAGATAGGATTCTCCTAAGCGCAGACCAAGGGCGAAGGGTTAAGCCTATATCTGTAACGCCTTAAATTACTAGTCTCCTAGGCTTAATCTTTCACCCTGAGCCTTTTGTCTGGGCTGAAACTGTCCAGCTTTAAGTTGGCAGCCATGTTTTTAAAGCGTTTAGGCGGCCTGCTTCAGAAGAAGTCGTCATAGTGTTCGGTAAACTGATGAGCTGTTAAGTATTGTGATTGCTAAAAAGAAGAAAATGATCGCGTCAGTCAGTGTAGGCACAATCGACCTATGAAGGCCGATTATTTAGCGTCTTATTAACTTAGCCCATTTGTTTTTCACGAATTTCATCTAGCGTTTTGCAATCTATACATAATGTTGCTGTAGGACGCGCTTCTAATCGACGTATGCCTATTTCAATGCCGCACGATTCGCAAAAGCCATAGCCACCCGACTCAATTTCTTTTAGAGCCTCATCAATTTTTTTGATCAGTCGGCGTTCACGATCACGGGTTCTTAATTCAAGGCTGAATTCTGACTCTTGTGTGGCACGATCATTCGGATCAGGAAAATTAGCAGCGTCATCTTGCATGTGATGCACTGTACGATCGACTTCGTGCATTAACTCATTTTTCCAGTTTTTCAGAATAGTCTCAAAATGCTTAAGTTGAGCTTCATTCATGTACTCTTCGCCGTCTACTTCTTTATAAGGCTTAAAGCTGAAAGGTGATGCATGTGGTGTAGCATTATCGGCCATTCATTAACTCCTAAAGACTGGATAATAAAAAGTGCGCATTTTTAGCAGAATAGTCGCAGCATAGCAAGTTTTATTGACATAATTTAATTTCAAAACGCCTTATTGGGTATTTTTTGTTGATCTATTGCAAGACGCTTCGGCTTCTCGGGCAGAATTCCAAAATAGAACTTCACTACCATTAAGGAACGAGCACAACACACCTCGGCAACTATGATTTTAAAAATCCCCCTTAGCCCCCCTTTTAAAAGGGGGGAGTTGAATGGTACTTGACTACATTATTTCGTGCTCATTCCTAAGTTAGTGGCGTTCAGTATTTAGTGGGAATGGCTTTAGCCACTCTCACAATGCTATAAAAACCCTTAACTCAATGACAGTGAAGCGGAACTCTCATCGTTATACACAATAAACCGTCATACCGGCAGGGAAGCCGGTATCCAGCGCCATGGATGGTAATATTTACACA
>CAIVYW010000406.1 GCA_903910205.1 uncultured Methylococcaceae bacterium
CGAAATAATGTAGTCAAGTAACATCGAGCTCCCCCCTTTGAAAAAAGGGGGGGGGTAAAATCATAGTTGCCGAAGTGTGTCGTGCTCGTTCCTTACTGTTTAAATTAAAAGAGAATCTTAATGAAATTATGTGGCTTTGAAGTTGGTTTAGATCAGCCGTTTTTTTTAATTGCTGGCCCGTGTGTTATCGAAAGTGTGCAATTAGCCCTAGATACCGCTGGCTATCTTAAAGAATTAACAACAGCACTCAATATTCCGTTTATATACAAATCATCGTTTGATAAAGCTAATCGCTCATCACACGAAAGTTTCAGAGGTTTGGGTGTAGAAAAGGGCTTAGAGATACTGGAAAAGGTTAAAAAGCAAATCGGCGTTCCGGTTTTAACGGATGTACATGAAGATACACCTTTAGCAGAAGTTGCTAGTGTGGTTGATGTCATGCAAACACCGGCTTTTTTATGCAGACAAACCAATTTTATTCAACAGGTTGCCTCGCAAGGCATTCCGGTTAATATTAAAAAAGGTCAATTTTTAGCGCCTTGGGATATGGTTCATGTCACTAATAAAGCTAAAGCGACCGGTAACCAACACATTATGGTCTGTGAGCGTGGTGTTTCTTTCGGTTATAACAACCTAGTTTCCGATATGCGTTCGTTAGCCGTAATGCGAGATACCGATTGCCCCGTAGTATTTGATGCCACTCATTCAGTACAATTGCCCGGTGGCCAAGGTACCAGTTCAGGTGGGCAACGTGAATTTGTGCCCGTGTTAGCAAGAGCCGCAGTGGCTGTGGGTATTGCTGGTTTATTTATGGAAACTCACCCAAATCCTGCGGAAGCAAAAAGTGATGGCCCGAATTCATGGCCATTGCACCGTATGCAAGAATTATTAGAAGTTTTATTAACCATCGACAGGGCTGTAAAAGCAAAAAGTCTGATAGAAACAACATTGTAATTAGGGTTGAATAATTACACGACTAAAATTATGCAGTTATCCTGATTTGATGTAGTTCTGGTTATCTTATGCAAAGGCGACTCTTTAAAAGCCATTCAAAAACTAATTTATCAATTTGAGATAAAAGATGAGCAATCCACCGCGTATAAAATCAGTTACTGTCAAAGGATTGTTTAATCAATTTGATCATCATATTGATTTTAACCAACAGGAACGCATTACCATTTTGCATGGTATTAACGGTGTTGGTAAAACAACTTTGTTGCGGATGATTAATAGTTTATTTAACTTCCGTATTTATAGTTTTAATGAAATACCGTTTACTTCTTTTGTAATTGAGCTATCAAACGGTAACCATATAAGAGTTGAAAAAAAACATCATAAAACCCGTAATGCCATAGATATTTTCTTTAATAAGGAAAAAATTAATTTTCAAAACCTAGATATAGAAAACCTGATCAAACGGCTTCCTTGGATTACTAAGATTGAAGAAGATTTTTTCTATGACCGTCAAATGGATGAGCCATTATCTTTAGAGGAAGTCATAGGGCGATATGAAAATAGGTTGCCAGACAAGATAACAGTTAAGAATTCAGATCTCATTGAAAAGCTGGGGCATATACCTATACAACTGATTGAAACTTCTCGGCTTTTACATACTGTAAAGCGTGATGAATTACATAGGCGCAAAGAAATTATCACGCATACAGTCAAAGTCTATGCAGCTGAATTACAACAGCGTATTAGAAGTGTGATGACGGATTATGCTAAAAAATCTCAAGAATTAGAACAAACTTTTCCTTTTAGATTATTAAAGCCATCAGAAAACTATACTAACGAGCAGTTAAATGAGCATATCGTCGCCTTGCAAAACAAAAGAGACGAACTAAGAATAATAGGACTATTACCAGCAACAGATTCAGCCACCTTAGATGCCAATTCCATTGATAGCTTAGAAGCTCAGCACGCAGCAGTGATGAATCTTTATGTTAAAGATAGCGAGGAAAAACTGGCTGTTTTAGAGTGCTTGAGTGAGAAAATTAAACTGCTGTTAAAAATAATAAACAGTAAGTTTCAAGGAAAATTACTACGTATTGATGACAAAAAAGGCTTAGTGATTATCGGAAAAGATGGAGAGATTGATCCTACTTTACTTTCTTCCGGTGAGCAGCATGAATTAGTCATGTTTTATGATCTCATTTTTAAAGTTGAGCCTAATACCTTAGTGATGATTGATGAGCCTGAGCTATCTCTACATATTACCTGGCAAAGTAAATTTATTGATGAATTAAAAGAAATCGTTGAGCACTCAAAATTTGATGTGTTAATCGCCACGCATTCATCCACCATCGTAGGTGAAAACTCGCATCTTATGGTTGGTTTAGGTATTAATGAATGAAACCTTTGTATATCCCCGACACAAAAGGTCTTGATGCCGCGCTGATCATGTTTAGAGCTTCACTTGAAAATAAAAATTGTAGTTTCTTATTTATCGAAGGTGAGAGTGATGAAAAATTTTGGTATAGTAGGATTGAAGAGAAAAAATGCTGTATTGTTTTCTTAGGTTCGTTTAGTGAAAATAATAAGAGACAAACAGGAAAGACAGCGGTTATTAAAAACATTCGAACTTTAAACAATAGCAAAATTAATGGTTTTTTAGGTATCATCGATAATGATTTTGATGGCTTAAGGTGTCTGCCAAGAGAGAATAATACGTGTGTTACCGATACTCATGATCTGGAGACTTTATTGCTAAATTCAGCCACTGTTTTCAGAGGGTTATTAGCGGAGTTCGGGAATAGTCAGCTTATTGCTGACTTTGAAAAAAGAATACAAAAAAACATACAAGAGTACTTGATTGAATTAGCGCTGCCTTTTGCTCAAATAGAATGGCTAAAACAGCATTTACAATCCAGCTTAGAGCTTAAAGATTTGCATAAAAATAACATGATCCTTATTCCTGATAAATGGTGTTTAAATCAAACAGAACTTCATACTATTGCAAGTGCGAAAGGAATCGATATAACTTCATCACTGTCTCAACAGCTGCTCAAAAAAACAGATTATATTAACCCTTGGATGTTATGCAATGGACATACCATGATTGATATTTTATCAATAGGCTTTCAAAAAGGGGCTTTAGGAAATAATAATAGAGCAACTTCTGATAACATATCAAGCTACATACGCGGAGCAATAGATAAAATAGAGCTTCATCAAACAGAACTTTGTGAGTCTATTTTTAATTGGCAAAGCAACCATTCCCAATATCAAGTACTAATATAATTTTTACCCTATGTGCAACAATAACGTTGCAGTTTATTTTTAACCTGTGGAGCAACACAATAGTATGAGTAAAATTGTTGATATTAAAGCAAGAGAAGTTTTAGATTCACGCGGCAACCCAACCTTGGAAGCTGATGTTATTTTGGCTTCGGGTGTTGTTGGTAGTGCGATGGTGCCATCGGGTGCTTCAACAGGTGAGCGCGAAGCTATCGAATTACGTGATGGTGATAAATCTCGTTACTTAGGTAAAGGAGTATTGAACGCCATTAACAATGTTAAAACTGAAATTCGTGATGTAGTTATTGGTTTAGATGTCAATGATCAAGAAGCCTTAGATAACGCTATGATCGCCTTGGATGGCACTGATACTAAAGCTCGTTTAGGTGCAAATGCTATCTTAGCTGTTTCTATGGCAGCAGCACATGCAGCCTCGAAAGAAGCGGGTCAGCCGTTGTATCGTCATTTGAATAAGTCTGGTGAATTTATTTTGCCAGTGCCCATGATGAATATCATCAACGGCGGCTCACATGCTGACAACAGTGTTGATCTACAAGAATTTATGATCTTACCGGTAGGCGCACCTTCTTTCCGTGAAGCGATTCGTTACGGCGCTGAAGTATTTCATAGTTTAAGCAAAGTATTAAAAGCCAAAGGCTTAGCAACTACCGTCGGTGATGAAGGCGGTTTTGCGCCCAATCTTTCTTCAAATGAAGAAGCTATTAGCGTTATCTTACAAGCGATAGAACAAGCGGGTTATAAACCAGGTGTTGATATTTACTTAGGTTTAGATGCGGCCGCTTCTGAATACTATCATGATGGGATCTATGATTTAGCCTCTGAAAATAAAACCTACAGCTCTGCACAAATGGCTGATTTCTTTGTGGATTGGGTTGATCGTTATCCTATTATCAGCATTGAAGATGGTTTTGACGAAAATGATTGGGATGGCTGGAAATTAATTACTGAAAAATTGGGTAATCGTATTCAATTAGTCGGTGATGATCTATTTGTAACTAATCCTAAAATTTTGCAAAAGGGTATAGAAAGAAATATTGCTAACTCAATTTTGATTAAAGTTAATCAAATTGGTACCTTGACTGAAACGTTTGCCGCTATTGATATGGCTCATAAAGCCTCTTATACAGCCGTTATGTCTCATCGTTCAGGTGAAACTGAAGATGTAACTATTGCTGATTTAGCCGTAGCTACCGGTACTGGTCAAATTAAAACGGGTTCTTTAAGTCGTTCTGATCGTGTTGCTAAATATAATCGTTTGATGAAAATCGAAGAAGAATTAGGCGATTTAGCTAAATACGCAGGTCGTAGCGCATTTAGAATGCTTTAAAAATTTTGGGCGCGAGTTTATAATTATTCGCGCCCTTTATTACAGCACTCTATATTAATGAAAATTTTTCTTTCAATTATCATTTTACTGATAGCCCTGCTTCAATATCGCTTATGGTTTTCGAATGATGGTATCGAACAGATTCAGCACGATCAACTTATGCTTGCCGATCTTAAAAAGCAAGTAGAAGAAAAGCGGGAGCGAAACGCTGCTCTATATGCTGAAGTAGAAGATTTGCGTAAAGGCCAAGAATCCCTAGAAGAGCGTGCCAGAAATGAGTTAGGAATGATCAGAGCGGGTGAAACATTTTTTCAGGTTCTTGAGTAAAAAGAGGCAAGGCTAAAAGGTCATTTTACTTTTAGCCTTGCCTCTTTTCTTTTGATGATTTCTTGGAGATTATACATCGTACATCGTGCCCACGCTCGGCGTCACTGCCCACAGTTAAGTAGTCTGTGCCTGGAGTAAAACAGCTTCAGCTGTTTTAAAGTGCTGAGCTGAAGCTCAGCACCGAATGCCGGTCGGGGTTTGCAACCCCGATCGAAACGTTTAGATGAACCCAAACGGCGCGATATAATCAAAAGTAGGCCTATTTCTTCGGTGATCCTTCAAAGATAATGGCAATATCAAACGTTTGAGACGGGGTTATAAACCCCGTCTCGCGAGGTAATGGCAATATCAAACGTTTGAGACGGGGTTATCGCGCTTTACCATATCTGTTTAATTTTTATAGTCATCATTGCTTTGTTTTTCTAAGCGATGTAAAGCTAATTTTCCTTACATATGACTCATTCATTAAAATTCTGGGCCGTTGTGCCTGCTGCCGGTGTCGGTAAGCGTATGAACGCAGACCGTCCTAAACAATATCTTCAGTTAATCGATAAAACGGTTATTGAACATAGCTTAATACGATTGTTAAAGGCCGATGTTTTTACTGCGGTTGCCGTAGCCATTTCTGAAGAAGATCCTTATTGGCCAGAGTTAGCTATTGCCAGTCACGAAAAAATCATAACCGCAGACGGAGGTAAAGAACGTGCAGATTCTGTGCTTTCGGCACTAAAAGCCATACGCACATTAGCCTCTGATGATGATTGGGTGTTGGTACATGATGCCGCTAGACCCTGTATCACAGCAACCGATATCCTTCATCTTATCAATTCATTAAAACATGATGAAATAGGCGGGATTTTAGCCTTGCCCTCACACGATACTTTAAAAAACGTACAAGCAGATAGTATTCTAGGAACCTTGGATAGAGCTTATATCTGGCGTGCTTTAACACCGCAAATGTTTCGTTACGGAGTATTAAAAACCGCATTAGAAGAGGCAGAAGGCAATTCAGCCATTACTGATGAGTCTAGTGCTTTAGAGTTAAAAGGCTTACAGCCAAAAATTGTTGAAGGCCGGTCAGATAATATAAAAATTACCCGACCTGAAGATTTAGCATTAGCACAATTTTATATGGAGCATCAAAATGATTAGAGTAGGGCAAGGCTATGACGTACACCGATTTAATGACGGTGAGTTTATTATTTTAGGTGGCGTAAAAATAGAGTATGAACACGGTCTGGAAGCCCATTCTGATGGCGATGTGGTCTTGCATGCTTTATGCGATGCCTTGTTAGGCGCAGCGGCTTTAGGAGATATAGGCAAACACTTCCCAGACACCGATGCTGAGTTTAAAGGTGCCGACAGTCGGGTACTTTTGCGACATGTTTACGGTATTGTTCAAGAATTAGGTTATCGCTTAGTCAATGCCGATATCACGATTATTGCTCAAGCCCCTAAAATGGCCCCTCATGTTGCCGCAATGTGCCAATTTATTGCCGAAGATCTGCATGTTGATATTGACTATATTAATGTAAAAGCAACCACCACCGAAAAATTGGGCTTTGAGGGTCGTAAAGAAGGCATTGCTGTGCAGGCCATAGTGCTGATAGAAAAATAAGTCGCGTAGGTCGGGTTAGCGATAGCGTAACTCAACATATTACATGCTGGGCGGGGTTTGCAACCTATACGCATCAAGCTAAGCCCAGCACATTGCGATGATGACAATGCCGGTCGGGGTTTACAACCCCGACCGAAACGTTTGGA
>CAIVYW010000407.1 GCA_903910205.1 uncultured Methylococcaceae bacterium
AAGAGAAAATAGTAAAAACTTGGAGTGCAATAGCTTCAGCTATTGCGTTTTAAAACAGCTGAAGCTGTTTTACTCCAGGCACAGATTACTTAACTGTGGGCAGTGACGCCGGAGCGTGGCAACGAGAAAAGCTTTCACTATTGTTTTGTCCCGTCTTAAGGTAACTTGCAAAAAATAAAATACCCCCAATAGGATGTGCCAAACGATAATGAAGCGCATCGCTCTATCATGATGATGCGCTTCACTACCGTTTTGCACAGTCTATAAAACTGGGGGGGTTATTATTGCGTCTTACCTAAGTTGGTAGCCATTAATAGTGGCTTAAAACAAATTGGCAGTAGTACTTAAAATACATAAACGGGAGGATTTCCTCTGCAATGAAAACTTAGCAATAGCATTAGCTTAAAAATAGCCAGTTTTTTGGGGGCTTCCCAAGGTTCAGTCTGTTGGCAGCATGATTCGCCTATCGCTGTTATGACTATTGAATATGGCCACACTTAAGTTTCCTGAACTACAACAATTAGAATGTATCATCGAGAAATTAGGTGACCGCGCTCAAACCACGATCATCGAACGCATCGTTTTTAAAGGTCGTGAATTTCCTATACATTGCATTACCTTAGGCTCCGAGCAACCCGATGTGCCAGTTTTAGCCTTTTTTGGCGGTGTGCATGGCTTAGAAAAAATAGGTTCTCAAGTCATCTTGTCCTATTTAGAAACTATCAGTCACTTACTGGATTGGGATCAGGAATTCTTGGCTAGGCTGGAAAAATCTCGACTGGTTTTTATACCCCTAGTTAATCCCGTGGGCGTATATATGGGCACCCGTTGCAATGGTAACGGAGTAGATCTTATGCGTAATGCTCCCATAGAAGGTATAGGCGTTACTCGAATTTTCAGTGGTCAGCGCTTTTCTCCTCATCTACCTTGGTATCGTGGCGACCCACTTAATATGGAAAAAGAAGCGCTAGCGGTATGTCGCGTTGTTGAGCAACAGCTATTTAATGCGCCTTTGTCTATCGCTTTTGATTTACACTCAGGTTTTGGTTTACAAGATCGCTTATGGTTTCCCTATGCCTCTTCGAAAACCCCGTTTGCTTTTCTTGCTGAAATCTATGCCTTAAAAGCACAACTTGATCGTAGCTATCAACATCATATTTATAAAATAGAACCCACTTCTAACGAATATATGATCAATGGTGATTTGTGGGATTATTTATTTGATGAATTTAAATTACAAAATAGCAATGAACGGGTTTTTTTACCGCTAACCCTAGAAATGGGCTCATGGTTGTGGCTGCGTAAAAGTCCACTGCATTTATTTTCACGGCATGGTTTGTTTCATCCTTTATTACCTCATCGCCAGCAACGTGTTTTTAGACGTCACTTTACATTATTTGATTTTTTACATCGTAGTCTTTTATATCCTGAAAAATGGTCGCCACTGACACTAGAACAGCGGCATGATTTTTATCAACAAGCCTTAAAGTTTTGGTATGAATAAATCATCAGTGCAGCATTGGATACTACTCAGAGGTCTAGCTAGAGAGTCTAGGCATTGGGGCGCTTTTATTCCACGACTGCAAGCAATGTTTCCTAGTGCGCAAATAACGCTATTGGATTTACCTGGCACGGGTTGCTATTATCAAGAAAACAGTCCTAAGACTATTGCAGAAATTACTCACCAAGTTCGCGCTCATGCCCTAGCTCAAGGCTGTTTACAGCAGCCAGTTAACCTACTGGCATTATCGTTAGGAGCGATGGTGGCGTGGCAATGGAGGCAATGCTATCCAGAAGATATAGCGACAGCAACGCTCATGAACACCAGCTTTGCTAGTTTAAGTCCTTTTTATCAACGTCTGCGTTGGCAAAGTTATCTACGTTTTATTAGTCTGGTGATCACGAATAATATTCGGTTGCGAGAGGAAAAAATATTACAGCTAACCAGTAATTACAGCGATGATGCTAATGCTATCCTGATAGAGTGGGAAAAAATCCAAACTGAACAGCCTATTTCCCTTAAAAACAGTGTACGGCAAATTATGGCTGCAGCCAGCTATAAGCCTAGCAATTGCAAGCCAGCCTCGCCGGTTTTATTACTCAATAGTTTACATGATCGGCTAGTTTCGCCGCGCTGTTCAATGGCAATACAGCAACAGTGGCAACTAGAATTACGCACTCATCCAAAGGCAGGACATGATTTAACGCTAGATGCCGGTGATTGGGTGGCTATGCA
>CAIVYW010000408.1 GCA_903910205.1 uncultured Methylococcaceae bacterium
AGCATCTAAACGTTTTGGTCGGGGTTGCAAACCCCGACCGGCATTGAGAGCATCATTTCACATCCCAAGCGGGACGGGGTTTGCAGCCCCGGTCTTAAGGTTTAAGATTTCGAAAGTTATTGAAGCATCTAAACGTTTTGGTCGGGGTTGCAAACCCCGACCGGCATTGAAGCACATATAGGCTATCAAAATTACTGAGCAATATTAAGCAACCAGCCGCCATCACCTTTGCAGTTCTTTTGACCTTCAGCGTTAATGCTTATTCTGGCAAAGTCATCATGTAATGATTTAGGCAGAGTGCCCTTTACTTGAAAGCCTGCGGCTTCTTTAGGCGTAATACTCAGCTCAACGGGCAAACCTTTAACGGTCACCTTGATAGTGGTCGGATAGGTATTTGCTGAGGCGAAAAAAGAAAAAGCAGAGCCTGCGGCAACGCTTGAATTTTCAGCCGGTATAAATTGGCTAAACTCTGGTTTGGTACAGGCTTTTGAGCTACTGCTACTGCCGTAAGCCCATGAGTTGCTAGAGACTAAAAGTAAGATAAAAAAGCTATAGAAATTTAAGTTCATGATGATGTCCTAGGTTAGGAGTGAGCTAAGTCTGTGCGTGTTAATAGGGCAGCTAACTTAAGGCGGGACAGTGTAAATAGTACATCGTTGCCACGCTCCGCGTCACTATCCACAGTTAAGAGAAAATAGTAAAAACTTGGAGTGCAATAGCTTCAGCTATTGCGTTTTAAAACAGCTGAAGCTGTTTTATTCCAGGCACAGATTACTTAACTGTGGGCAGTGACGCTCCGCGTGGGAACGATAAAAAGCTTTCACTATCGTTTTTTCCTGTCTTAAGTTGGTAGCCGTTAATAGCGAGTGCTTTGCTTATTTGTTATAGCCACTACTCTGATAACCGCTTTGGCTTAACTTTCTTGCTGCCGTATCTGTTGGATGAATTTCTGCCGGTGCTCGAAAATCACCATCGGACATCAGCGTAAAAAGCATAGGTAATAAGGTGAAAATAGAAAACAAAAGCCCTAATCCGCCTAAGACCATCGCGGCGGCTTTAATGGGGTTGGTGGGTGGCAGTTCATCATCTGAAAGATGGGCTATTTCGTTATTATGTTCATCTGGATTTTGCATAAGAGTCACCTACAAGTAAGGTCAATAAAAATAACGGCTGTGGCCGTTGCATGATGCAGCGTGTAACTAAATAGTGCTCTGCTTGCGGTCTTGATTCAAGTCTATTTTTTAATAGTCTTCTTAGGTTTCTGGTATCAGAATTGCTAGTTGTTAGCTTGCAACAAGGCATTTAAAACCCCTGCTTTCTAGTCGATACTAGGTCATGACTGGCTTTTTTCTTTATCTTAACTAAGCTTAATATCGACGAGTTTGCGAAATAACAACAGTACAATCAGTAGGTTATTATAAAAAAGTTGATTAAATTACTAAAGAATTGCGCAATCATTGCCTAGTTAAGGATAGTTACGAGCTGTGTCTGTTTTAAAAACACCTGTTCATCTAAGCCATTGGTACTATAAAGGGCATTTAAGGTCACATCTTCATACAGCCAATAAAACAAGTCAGATTCATAGACGCTATAGCGACACTGATAATGGCTTTGTAACCATTGATTATTAATAGAACCTATCATTTGTGGTGGCTGATCTGTATTAGGATCATGATAAGCAAGTTGTTGTGTGTCTAGGTTAATGAGATAGCGATCAAAATGAATGATATGTTCTTGTTTTGAGTACTTAACTCTATCGGCTTGTAAGTGTCCGCCATGCTGATCGATGACGCAGTGCTGATCAAACACATAAAAAGCCGGTGGAAAAGTAATGGCATGTTGCGTAGGTGCCGCAGAGCGTAGTTGCGCATGAGCATCGCTACGTTGGCTTTTATCCCATTGTTTGATAGTAATTTGTAAGACTAGCAGGCTCATATTTAGAATTCTTATTTACCAAAGAATAAATTAAGCAGCCATGTTACCAATAAACTGACTATTATCATTGAGCTAATAGGGATAAAAATAAAGCTGTGTGGGTTTTCGATGCGTATATCGCCGGGCAGCTTGCCAAACCAACTCAGCAAGCTAGGCGCATAAGCTAAAATCAGCCCCAATGCCAAGATAAAAGCACCTGTCAATATTAATCCGTGACTAACGTTCATAGTGGTTGGTTAGGGTTTGGGAGTAAATAGTTTTAACTGTTTTGGTTGCTCACTTAAAACAGAACAGTTTCAGCCCAGACCAAAGGCTCAGGGCGAAGGCATGACAGATACTAGTCTTAACCCTTAACCTTTCGCCCTTTGTCTGCACTTTGTGTCTAAAAGTGAATGATTAAGCTAAACTGCCTCGTCTTAAATTGGTAGCCTGTTTTTTAAATCACGATGATACTAATAGGCTCTGCCCAAGCCCCTGAACCATTGCGACCTATACCACGTATACGTAGCCAATAAGTTTGAGTTGGAACTAGACCTTCTAGTAGAATTTGAAAGCTGGTTAAAGAAGACGTAGCATGTTTCCAATTAGCTTCAACGTTGGGATCGCCTTGTGTGATTTGCACTTCATAACTGCCGGCATCAGGCAATAAAGCCACATGTACGATTAGCGTACCTTTTTTGATGCCATGACTTACCCTAAAGTCGCTAGGAGCCGATAAAATTTCATTGCTGGGATTGTGTACAGAATTTTTGCGTAGATCATAACCGGTAGTTGCGAGTATGCTGGTATCACCTTGGGCGATAAATTCTAAATAAGAGGGCAGGCGTTTGAGTAAGTCGCTTAGGTTTTGCCTAGAGCTGATACGCTGTGCTATTTTTAGGGTGTCGCGAGTAAGGCTGGCATGATAATCGTTTTTGTAAGTGTTCAACGCTAGCGTTAGTTCTGCTAAGCTAGGGGCTTGGGGTGGCCAAGGCTCAGCATAATGACTATTGCCGGTCAATGCGGTAATAATGGTTTCTGCTTTAACTAGAAAATCAGGCTCACTTAGGTGTTCGAAGCTAATAATAAGTTTGGCTTGCATGGTTATATCCTCATAATGATTAGTAGTTATACTTACGGCTCTTTCTTAGTGTTAGCTTAACTATAAGTCTTTGTCGCCTAAAGTCAAGACTCTCTTGTAAATATCGCTAGATAATCATAAGAGTTTTGCTTGCGTTTGGCAGAATATCGCAAATTACTCCTTTAACGATGCTTTAATTAGGGGGCAACGACAGGCTTAACTTGTAAAGATATAGGGCAGGTTGCCCTCATATAAAGCTATCAACCGTCTAACGAAAGCGATCATAGGGGGGGAGGAATTGACGGTATGGGGGCAGATAAGCTTGTATCTGCCCCTTAAGACAGTCTTCATGTTACAAAAGACTGTTCGGTTACCCCCCATATAGCCCTTTATCTTGCCAAGTTAAAGGTCTATATGGGGGGTAATAATGAAGCTATTCGTCTATACATAGTCCGCAGTGATAGCTATTGGCATCATGTTTTGGATAAGCCTCCGATGCCGGTCGGGATTGCAAACCCCGTCCCGCTTATGCTTTGAGCTGAGTGCTTTTTACAAACGATGCCGGTCGGGGTTTATAACCCCGACCGAAACGTTTGGATGCTTCAAAAGCTTTCGAAACCTTAAACGTTAAGAACGGGGTTGCAAACCCCGTCCCGCTTATGCTTTGAGCTGAGTGCTTTTTACAAACAATGCCGGTCGGGGTTTATAATCCCGACCGAAACGTTTGGATGCTTCAATACCTTTCGAAACCTTAAACGTTAAGATCGGGGTTGCAAACCCCGTCCCGCTTATGCTTTGAGCTGAGTGCTTTTTACAAACA
>CAIVYW010000409.1 GCA_903910205.1 uncultured Methylococcaceae bacterium
GGTGAGTAGTTATGATGGTGTCATTGGGCCGCTAGTCAGCCTGTGGCTGCTACTTGCGGTTATCAGCTATTTTATATTTCACAACTTTAAAAAGGCATGATGATTTAGCCGCCATTAATCACTAAGACCCCTCCCCCTCACACCCTGCGCTCACTGCCAATAAAATATTGTTTAGATAATTGTAATCACTATAGTAAGCTACAACCTACCGCTTTAATTGTTACGACAAAAAACCTTTTTCAACTCTAAACAGCCATTAGACCTATTTTTTAAATACAGTCTTAATGCTTATGCGCGGGCTCAGAGACTTATCAAGGCTTGTAAACTGAATAAACAGCCGGTAGACATTGCTTAAAGGCGCTTTATCATCAGGATAATCATCATGACTTTAAATTTAAAACCTACCGTTCTTATTATCGATGACAGTCCTGATGTTATTAATCTGATCTCGGGACTGCTCAAAAACAGTTACAAAGTAAAGGCCGCAACCTCTGGCGAAAAGGGGCTTCATATTGTTCAACATGATAGCTCTATCGACCTCATATTATTAGACATCATGATGCCAGGTCTTACAGGCTTTGAGGTTTGTGAACAATTAAAAGCCGATGTTAACACCGCCGATATCCCTGTCATATTTATCACAGCGACCAGTAATCTTGATGATGAGCTGCAAGGTTTAAAACTAGGCGCAGTTGACTATATTAGTAAACCGATCAGCCCTGCTATATTATTAGCACGAGTAGAAAACTACCTAAAAATCAAAGCGGCTAATGACTGTTTAAACGATAACAGTGCCTTTATCGAGGCTGCGATCAGCCAAAGATTAAAGCAACTAGCTGCCAGCCACGATATCGCCATTCTAGTCTTAGCAGCGCTTGCTGAAACCGCCGACAATGAAATTGACAACTCTACACAGCGCAGCACGCCTTATATCAAAGCGTTAATTGAGCAGCTAAAAAATCAGCCTAAGCTCAAACACTTTCTCACCGAGCAATCACTACCAATCAAACCTGAGGCTGGAAGTACGCTTGTTGATCCTGATATAAGCGATGCTTTTATCACATTAGCTGAAAGATTTAGAGAAATCGCTAAACATTACCCCAATAACGATAATTTGGCGTTCAAGACTCCTCGCCTTAATCCGCATCAACCGCACAGTAAACAGGACATTCAATAATGGATAACGACATAGAACAACTCAAAGAAAAATTCCCTATCACTGATACCGACATTGAACTCATGAGTCAAGCGGGTAAATTACTTAGCGATTTTATACCCGAATTTATTGACCTCTGGTATGCATGGCTCACTCAACAAAAAGAGTTTTCACTGTTTTTTGGTTCAAACAGCAGCAACCTAAAGCGCGTTCAAGAACTGCAAGCCAAGCATTGGCAAAGCTTCTTTGCCGCCAATATCAATGATAACTATATTAAAGAACGACGCCATATCGGCGAAGTCCATGCCTACATTGGCTTACCCAACGACATTTATTTTGCAGGCATGTCTATTGCTTCGCAATTATTGGCTGATGAGCTTTGGAATATCAAGCCGATGCCTGCTAATGTTGGTGATATCGCCAATTCATTAACAAAACATCTTTTTCTTGATACTTATTTAGTCATAGACGAAATTACGCGTATTCAAAATACTCGTTTATCTGAAAGCCATAAAGCCATGATGGAAATGTCTACACCGGTAACACCTATCTGGGAAGGCATATTACTATTACCGCTATTGGGCATCCTAGATTCAAGTCGCACCCAAGATATCATGAATAAGTCGCTGTCTAAAATAGCTGAAGAACGTACCAAAGTCTTTATTTTAGATATTAGTGGCGTAGCTTCGGTAGATACCGCAGTCGCCAATCAATTAATCAAAATCACTAAAGCCACTCAACTGATGGGCTGTAATGCGATTATTTCTGGCATATCGCCAGCCATTGCTCGCACCATCATTGAGCTTGGCGTAAACGTTGGTGAAATTAAAACCACCTCTACGCTACGTGATGCCTTCGAAATTGCTTTAAAATTTATCAACGTAACGGTTTCTCGATAACGCTAATCAGTAGACTAACGATGAGTATCTCTATGGCTGAGCACAACGGCGTTTCTATGAGTCAAATGAATGATCGACTATTCGTCATTTTTCAGGGCGATGTTGTGCCAGAGACACTGTCTGTATTAAGTACTGATCTACTTGAGTACATACAAACTCATAGGATCACTTTAGTTATTTTTGATTTATCGGCAATCGCGGTGTTGGATTTAACTGAATTTAATGCCTTACAAAGCATCGCTTGCATGATTAAACTCATGGGCAGCGAGATCATTTTCACGGGCTTTAATCCCGGCATAGTGGCTTATCTAATCTCAGTAGATGCTGACATTTTAGATATCAATATAGCCTCTGGACTTGATGATATAGACAGAGCCTTAAAGCATTTAAAATAGCGATGAGTGACGATGATTAAAAAAAGCATGTCGTCTACTAATAGCTGTCGCTTTCTTATCAATAAACCCATAGACCTAAACATTGCTATTACCCACACACTTAGCTGGCAACCTTTGATTGGCGCAAGTGCCGTCGATAAATCGTTTATTGCCACGATGGTTTCTGAATTGGCGAGTAACATTATCAAATATGCCACATCAGGTTACATAAAACTACGTTCTTATGAATGGCCTGGCACTATTGAAATTGAAGTGCTTGCTATCGATAACGGCCCAGGCATTGTCAATATAGCACTAGCCATGCAGGAGCATTTTAGTTCAGGCGGCAGCCTGGGCTTAGGCTTATCAGGTGTCAAGCGCATTGCCGATGAGTTTGAAATACTCTCCAAAGTTGGCCAAGGCACTTATGTCTTTGCAAGAAAAAATATCAAAGTAGATGCTGAGCTACAAATTTTGTCACTCACAACGACCTTTTATTCGTCAATACAAGATAGACTTGCCGCCTTTAGAACGGAGACCTTGATCACAACTGCACACACCATCAACGTTGAGATTGGTAAGTGTATACGCGCCTATCCAGGACAAATCGTCTCTGGCGACCAAGTGCTGGCCTTACCATTAAAGGAAGGGTATTTTCTGGCCATCATAGATGCTACCGGCCATGGCTTAGCAGCACATAAAATGGCTTTGACCTTGCTAACTGCCCTTAAAACAATAGCATCCCCTAATTTATCCGACATAATGGGCAAGCTGTATGAACTCTCCAGTGGCCAAATAGGGGCTGCACTGGGTTTAGCTTTTTTTGATACTGGGCAACAGACCATTCATTATGCCGGTATAGGCAATACCAGTCTTGTGGTCTTTAACGATAAAAAATGGCGTGCCGTTTCTCGTGATGGCGTGCTTGGACAACGCTTACCTAGCTTTATAGAACAATTCACTACCTTTATTCCAGGTGACATGGCGATTATGTTCACTGATGGCTTATCAGAATCCTTAGCACATAACGAAGCCGCCAGATTGCGCCTTCAAGATGCAAATACGATTGCCTATCGTCTAGTGGATATACTTGGTAAAACTTACGATGACGCTTCCTGCATAGTACTAAAATGGAACAAATAGACCTTCGAGGCCAAATCAATCTGGCCACTGACACCTCCATCTTTGATGCGCGTAATAAAGTTCGTAAAATTGCGAGCTTACTCCATCTAGACTTAATCACCACCACGCATTTGGCCTCAGAGATATCAGAACTGTGTCGCTGGACTCGACAGGCAGGCACTGAACCGGTGCTGGACGTATGGATCATTCCAAAAGATATTAATGGTATCTGCTTGCAATGCACTGTTTCGGCGCCAGGATCTGCCCCTAGTATGACGCCATTAAATAGAGTTACTCTAGGACGCGTTTCTTCAGACCTAGTCAGTGATAAGGCTAGATTTACCGTGTCGGTGACTTATCACTTTAATAATGCACACTATAGTGCTGCACTCTTTAAGCCGCTTGTCGACATCATTACTCGTCAGTCTCATGAAGATTTATTACTGAATCTACAAACTAAAAATAAAGAACTCGCTAACGCAACAATCATTGCCGAACAAGCCGCTCAAGCTAAAGCTGATTTTTTAGCGAACATGAGCCATGAAATTCGCACGCCTATGAATGCGATTATTGGCATGTCTAGCCTTGCATTGAAAACAGATCTCACGACTAAACAACGTGGTTATATTGCGCGTGTCAGCCGAGCGGCAGAAAACTTGTTAGGCATCATCAATGATATTCTTGATTTTTCCAAGATAGAAGCGGACAAAATGACTCTGGAACAAACCTATTTCCAGCTTGATCATGTACTCGATAACTTAACCAACTTAGTGGGCATGAATGCTGAGGAAAAGGGTCTTGAGTTATTATTCAGCCATACTAAAAACTTACCGACCCACTTGATGGGTGATCCACTTAGACTTGAACAGATTTTGGTCAATCTTAGTAATAATGCCATTAAATTTACTGATCAAGGCCAAATCATTATCGGCATAGAGTCTGTTGCACAACACGCTGAAAGTATTACCTTACACTTCTGGGTAAAAGATTCGGGTATAGGTATGACCACCGAACAATGCAATAAATTGTTTCAATCATTTAGCCAGGCCGACTCATCAACTACTCGCAAATATGGCGGCACGGGCTTAGGACTTGCCATCACCAAGAAATTAGTTGAGCTTATGATGGGCTATATTTGGGTAGAAAGCATCCCAAGCCAAGGCACAACCTTTCATTTTCATGCACACTTTGGTATTAACAGCACTGCTCAAAGCAGTCCCATGCAGCTATGGGGCTTAACGGAGCTTCAGGGGCTACGGGCTCTGGTTGTTGATGATAATCCGATGGCGCTTGAGATTATGGCCTCAATGGTGCAAAGACTCGGCCTAGACGTTGATATTGCCGAAAATGGCCAGCAAGCACTTGAAATGCTGATAAGTGCAGATCAACTGAGCTCGCCCTATCAATTACTGTATATAGATTGGAGAATGCCACTCATGACTGGCATAGAGACCATTAAACGCATACCACACTTAAACTTATCAAAACAACCGGCCATCATTATGGTGACCGCATTTAGTAGATATGATGCTCGAGACTCTGCAAGGGAACAGGGTGTTGATTTACAGGCCGTGTTAATGAAACCTATCATTGCCTCTCATTTGCTTAGAAAGACGGTGAAGGCATTAGGTTATAACGCCGTCGATGCTACACTCTCTACGGATAAAAGTGATCATTCTGAGCAAATGATTGCCAAGCTAAGTGGCGCGTATATTCTGCTGGTCGAAGATAATGAAATGAACCAAGAACTCGCCATAGAAATACTAGGCAGTGCTGGCATTCATATCAAACTAGCCGAAAACGGCCAAGAAGCACTGGATATTCTTAATGCGGGTGAGCACTTTGATGGGGTTTTGATGGATTGTCAAATGCCGATAATGGATGGTTTTACGGCAACACGAGAAATTCGTAAAAATCCTGCTTGGGCAACGCTGCCAGTCATTGCCATGACAGCCAATACCATGACAGGTGATAAAGAAAAAGTTATTGCCGCTGGTATGTTTGATCATATTGGCAAACCATTGCATCTTCAAACGATGTTCGAAACCATGGCTAAATGGATTACACCGTCTAAGCCTATGCTTTATATCGCGCCAGAAGTGGCTGAACTTGCCGACTTAAATGTAGCCGCACTGACCTTACCCGAGACATTACCGGGCATCAATATGAAAGTGGGACTGGCAACCACCATGAATAACCCAAAGCTCTATCAGCGTCAACTGCTTATGTTTCTCAAAGGACAAGCCAATTTTGCTGAAAAATTTAGTTTAGCGGCAACGAATGCCGACCCATCGGCTCAAGCTCGTAGCGTACATACCTTAAAAGGTACAGCAGGCAACATTGGTGCAAATGCCGTTTACGTAGCGGCGGGTAAACTTGAGATAGCATGTCATAAAGGCAGTAGCCTTGCGGTTATTGCACAATATTTAACACTGACCTTAATAGAACTTGATATTGTCATTAGTGGCTTAGCCGTGCTAGCTACGACTACGCCATTAGTAAAACCTACAAAGCCTCTATCAGCTGAACTGTTTAAGACCTTAATTCAACGCTTGAAAAATTTACTTGAAGATGACGATACCAGTGCGACCGATGTATTAGAAGAACTATTGCAAGCCTCACAAGGCCCTACTATTGATGCACTACTCAATAAAATTCAGTTAGCTGTAGGAAACTATGATTTTGAAACTGCCTTAGCATTGATGAAAGACGTATCAATTTAAAGCCAGACAGGCTTAGGAACGAGCACGAAA
>CAIVYW010000410.1 GCA_903910205.1 uncultured Methylococcaceae bacterium
ACAGGATAATTGAAGTGTTGGCGATAATTTGTATCTGTAAAATATTTTTTTCATTTATAGGGGTAAGTCAGGTAAATCACACTTAAATTGTAATCATTTAGAATTAATAGGATGCCGCGATAACTAGATCTAGGATGCTGGCGCGTCTTCTTGTGCTGATATTGAAAACAGAAGCAGGGGTATTTATATTTTTAATTTTTTTTAGCAGTAATTAGATGCTTTGTTATTAAATAACTATGGTGTCTAATCTTATCACAAATAAATAAAGGTATCATAAAGTAATATTTTTTATCATAAACAGACAGGATTAGAATATTCCTCATTCCTCAGCCTGATGCTTCTCAAAAATGATACCGGCATCCGGGCCGGGTATGGCGGTTTACATGCATTTGTATATAGCGATGAGAGTCAATCTTGATGATCCGAGCGATGACGGTATTTAGGCGAGGGGGGGGATTCGAAATTGGATTAACAATAAAGCCGTTAATCCAACGGTTAATGCTTCTTAAACATCAACGCTATCAGCTTATAACGTATAATGGCTAAATTTTATTTGGCTGTTTTGATGTCTGCTACTGATCTTGTTAAACAACTTACTCAACAATTACCGCTGTGTCTTAACCAAGATAGGCAGGGCTTAAAACGCCAGTTAGATCGTCTGCGCAGTGATTGCCAAAAAGGCAAACAGCCGTTGGAGTCACTCAATGCTTTAGTGGGTCGCATAGAGCGTTCTGTCGCTAATAGACACAAGCGCTTAGCCAGTATTCCGGCCTTAAACTTTCCTGATTTACCGGTCACCGCTAAAAAAGACGATATCGCCAAGCTGATACAAGAGCATCAGGTAGTGATTGTGTGTGGCGAAACGGGGTCGGGTAAAACCACCCAGCTGCCTAAAATCTGTTTATCTATCGGTAGAGGTGCTGCGGGCTTTATTGGTCATACCCAGCCTAGGCGTATTGCTGCACGTACTGTAGCGGATCGTATCGCCGAAGAACTGGGTGAGCCTATGGGTAAGTCGGTAGGCTATAAAATCCGCTTTAATGATAAAACTCATGCCGAATCATTAGTTAAGCTGATGACCGATGGTATTTTATTGGCTGAATCGCAAAACGATCCTTATTTAAGCCAATACGACACGATTATTATTGATGAGGCGCATGAGCGTAGTTTAAATATCGACTTTTTAATTGGCTATATGAAATGGCTGCTGCCTAAGCGTCCAGATTTAAAGCTGATTATTACCTCAGCGACCATCGATACTCAGCGCTTTTCTACGCATTTTAATCATGCACCGATTATAGAAGTATCTGGGCGTACCTATCCGGTAGACATGCGTTATCGACCTATTGAGCAAAAAGAAGAGGATGACGAAACATCCGATGACTTGCAAAATGCGATATTGGATGCGGTCGATGAGCTGTATCGCGATTTGCGCGGTGATATCTTGATCTTCCTCAGTGGTGAGCGCGAGATACGCGAAACCACCGATTCTTTAAAGAAACATCATCCTACGCAATATGAAATATTGCCCTTGTATTCCAAGCTTAGTGTTAGCGAACAAGAGCGCGTGTTCAAGCCTAAGGGCGGTAAGTTGCGTATCGTGTTGGCGACCAATGTTGCAGAAACCTCATTAACAGTGCCCGGTATTCGTGGTGTGATTGATACTGGTCATGCGCGTATTAGTCGTTATAGTCATCGTAGTAAAATTCAACGATTGCCTATAGAGCGTATCTCGCAATCTTCTGCTAACCAAAGGGCAGGGCGTTGCGGTCGGGTTGCTGAAGGTATCTGTATCCGTTTGTATTCGCATGATGATTATTTAGCAAGGCCGGAGTTTACCGAGCCAGAAATCATGCGCACCAATTTATCGGCGGTTATTTTACAAATGACGGCCTTAAATTTGGGTGATATTGAAAACTTCCCCTTTTTAGAACCGCCCGAAGATAAGATGATACGGGATGGTAAAAATACGCTCCATGAAGTCAATGCCTTGGATAAGTCCGGCAAGTTGACAGATGTCGGTAAGCAATTGGCAAAATTCCCTACCGACCCTAAGTTGGCGCGTATGCTGATTGCCGCAGCCCATGAGCATTGTTTAACCGAAGTGGCGATTATTGTCTCAGCCTTAAGTGTACAAGACCCTCGTGAAAAGCCTGCTGATAAAATGCAGCAAGCCGATGCCAAGCATGTGGCTTTTCGTCATCCTGAATCTGATTTTTTAACGCTGCTGAATATTTGGAATACTTACGAAGCCCAGAAAAAGCATTTGTCGAATAGTAAATTACGCAAGTATTGTACGGATAACTTCTTGTCCTATATGCGTATGCGCGAATGGTTTGATATCCACGCCCAAGTCATGCAGGTGGTAAAAGGTGATTTGAAAATGCATCCGAATACCGATGAGGCCGGTTATGAAAAGGTGCATAGAGCGTTATTAACGGGCATGTTATCAAGCATCGGTTTTCGTCATGATCCTTATGAATATTTGGGGGCGCGAGGCTTAAAGTTTTTTATTTTTCCTGGCTCTGGGCTACATAAAATCAAACCTAAATGGATTATGGCGGCAGAGCAAGTCGAAACCAGTAAGGTTTACGCACGTACCGTGGCTAGAATCGAGCCTGAATGGATAGAGCAATGTGCGGGACATTTAGTTAAGCATAATTACTATGATCCGCATTGGGAAAAGAAAACCGGACGCAGTGCGGTATCTCAACGAACCTTGCTTTATGGCTTGACCTTGCAAGCCGGTCGTAAGATTCCTTATGAGCATGTTGATGCTAAAGCCGCGAGAGAGATCTTTATTCGTTCAGCCTTGGTGGATCATGATTACCACAGTAATGCGCCTTTTTACGTGGCCAATCAAAAACTGCTAGAAGAAGTTGGTATTATTCAGCATAAAGGTCGGCGTGTTGATTTGGTCGAAGATGAGCAATGGCTATATCAATTCTACGATAACAAGTTGCCGTCTGAAATCGTCAGTGGCATTACTTTAGATACCTGGCGTAAAGTAGAAGAAAGAGCGAATCCTAAGATTTTATTTTTAACTAAGGAAGATTTAACCCGCGATCAAGAACAAGAATATGTGAATGAGTGGGATTTTCCTGATACTTTTCCAAAGGTGTGCTTAGGTGCTAGGAATAATCTAAGTATTCCTCTGCAATATCGCTTTGAACCGGGGCATGATGAAGATGGTGTGACCGCGATTATTCCAGTACATCAATTAAATCAGTTTTCACTAGCCTCTTTTGAATGGCTAGTGCCTGGCTTGTTAGAAGAAAAGTGTGTGGCCTTAATTAAGGGCTTACCTAAAAACATTAGAAAACATTTTGTGCCTGTGCCGCAAACCGTTAAGCAATGCTTAGAAATAGAGCCTGATTTCAAGGGCACGTTGCAAGAATGGTTGGGTTATCGCTTACGCATCTTGACCGGTGAAGCGATTCCCTTGAATGCTTGGAGTCTACAGGATTTGCCCTTCCATTTACGCATGAATTTTAGAGTGATTGATGAGCAAGGACAGTTACTCGATTATGGTCGTGATTTAAAAGCCTTGCAGCTTAAATATACGCTTAAGGCGGAAAGCAGTTTTGATCAGATTGCCGCTGATGAGCTGAATTATACGGGCTGTATTCAATGGGCCTTCGATGATTTGCCTGATACTTATCAATTTATTCAAAATGGCCTAACCTTAAACGGTTTTCCTGCCATCGTTGATGAAGGCGATGCCGTGGGCGTACGTATTTTTGATACCGAACAAAAAGCCGCTTTACAGCATCAAGCGGGCTTAATGCGCTTAATTCAGCTGCAATTACGCAAAGAGTGTACGTATTTGATTAAAAACATACCGCAGTCTGCGGCGGCAGAACTTAGTTACAATCGTTTGCCGAAACATCCGTTAGTCACGGTCGTTGGTGAGAGTTCGTATAAAAACGATATGCTGACGGCGATTTTATACAGTGTTTTTGTTGAAGGTAAAACCTTACGCACTCAGCAAGCTTTCGAGCAAAGCCTATTGGCTAATAAAGCCGGATTAATGGGGGTCGCTAATCATGCGGGTAAAATAGCGTTGGAAATCATGGCGCTTTATGCCGTTATCAAAAAAGAGTTAGAACGTACTTTGAAAGCGACGGATCCTTTGGCACAGGATATTAATGAGCAGTTGAACTTTTTGGTGTATGCCGGTTTTATTCGCAATACCCCCTATCAGCACCTACAAGCGATTCCTAGGTATTTGAAAGCCATACTCTATCGTTTGGATAAGTTTGATAATAACCCACAAAAAGCTCAGGAAGTGAGTCGCTATGCGCTTCGTTTTTGGAAAGAGTTAGAGAAAAAACTAAAGAAGGAAGCGCTGATTCCAGAGCAAGATGCCTTTCGTTGGGCTATAGAGGAGTTGCGTGTTTCTGTGTATGCTCAGCAACTTAAAACAGCCTATCCAATTTCTACTAAACGCTTAGATAAGCTTTGGGATGAGCGAGGTTGAAATAGAAGGGTGGGGAGCTAAGTGCTTGTTCTTTTGCTTTTGCACAGAAATAATCAATGACTTAGCTGGATTTTAATTTGTTGGGGTTAGGCCGAGTTCTTGTGATCTAATAAGGGTAACTTATTGTAAGTGAATATAATTTTATGATTGTCTTGTTTCTGTACGATTTAACAAAACTGTAATAAAAACCGTCACTAAGCAAACCAGATAACAGTTTATACACAGAGTTATCCACAGAAGCTGTGGGTAACTTGATTCTTGTATTAATATCCGTTACCGCGCTAAATAAACTTACTTTTTTACGAATGCAAGGCTGATTTCTTGTTTTTCTGTATTTGTGTCGAGTTTTTAGGTTAAAATGCTCGACTTTCAAAGCTGGTATTTGCTCAGCGTTGCTAGCCGCTTTCAAAGAGTGGTCACAGCCTGTACTTAAGCTTTGAGTGATCTGCAGTATCCGATAGGTTTCATCCACGCCTTGCCGCTACGGTCGGGGGGTTATTGGCCGTAGTTTACGACAAGGGGCATCTAATGCCCCAATACGATCTCTCTTGTAACGCACAATGGTGTGTCTACATGAAAGGGGTCACCAAAAAAGTTTTTTATGCCCAACTTTAGAGTAAAAACATGACAGATTTAGCGCACTACAGAAACATTGGTATCTTCGCTCACGTTGATGCTGGTAAAACAACGACTACCGAGCGGATTTTAAAACTTACCGGTAAGATTCATAAAATCGGTGAAGTACATGATGGCGAAACGACTACCGATTTCATGGATCAAGAACGTGAGCGTGGTATTACCATTCAGTCAGCAGCAACGACTTGTTTCTGGAAAGATTACCGTTTTAATATTATTGACACCCCAGGACACGTTGACTTTACTATCGAAGTTTATCGTTCACTTAAAGTATTGGATGGCGGTATCGGCGTTTTCTGTGGTTCAGGTGGTGTAGAGCCTCAATCAGAAACCAACTGGCGTTATGCGAATGACTCTAAAGTTGCGCGTGTTATCTATATTAATAAATTAGATCGTATCGGCGCTGACTTTTATCGCGTTGTTAAGCAAGTTGAAGAAGTTTTGGGTGCAGTGCCTGTCGTTATGACCTTACCGATTGGTACTGAAGACGAATTCATCGGCGTGGTTGATTTACTAACCGAAAAAGCATGGGTATGGGATAACTCAGGCGATCCTATGAATTACACTATTCAAGACATTCCTGCTGATATGGTGGAGCTGGCTAAAGAATGGCGTGAAAGATTAATAGACCAAGTGGCTGATCAATATGATGACGTCATGGAAGCTTATCTTGAAGGCGACATGCCTGATATTGATACTATTAAGCGTTGTTTACGTAAAGGTACTATTCACCTTGATTTCTTCCCAACTTTCTGTGGATCTTCATTCAAGAATAAAGGTGTACAGTTAGTTTTAGATGGCGTTATTGATTACTTACCTTGTCCTACTGAAGTTAATCCTCAGCCAGAAGTTGATTTAGAAGGTAACCCAACAGGTACTTTTGCTATCGTTGATGCTGATAAGCCATTGCGTGCCTTGGCATTCAAGATTATGGATGATCGTTTTGGTGCGTTGACTTTCTTACGTATCTATTCAGGTAAATTGGAAAAAGGTACTTCGGTACTGAACACGTTTACGGGTAAAACTGAACGTATCGGTCGTATCGTAGAAATGCATGCGGATGTTCGTGCTGAACTTGAATCTGCGCAAGCCGGTGATATTGTCGCGGTTCTGGGTATGAAGAATGTACAGACTGGCCACACGTTATGTGATCCTAAATTCCCTGCGACTTTAGAGCCTATGGTTTTCCCTGATCCTGTTATTTCATTAGCTATTTCTCCAAAAGATAAAGCCGCTTCTGAAAAAATGGGTATTGCTCTAGGTAAAATGATCCAAGAAGATCCTTCATTCCATGT
>CAIVYW010000411.1 GCA_903910205.1 uncultured Methylococcaceae bacterium
AAAACGAAAAGGATTAAAAGATTTTTCCAAAGAGGGAAGTGGTTTTGCATGTGTTATTCCAATAATTGCAGCAGATCCTAAGATGGGGATGGCGTGAGCTCACGCCTAGTCTCGACGTAAAAGCTTAGCGTTCACGTCGATTACCCAGCCTACGCTAATCTCATTAAGCTTTATTAATGACTACTTTTTTAGTGATAGCTTTATATGTACCTTTAGGCATCATGCTTTCAATGCTTTGGCGTTGTACTTGAATAAAAACATTGTCAGAGACTTCAAGTTTGACAAAGTTTTCATCTAAATCAGCTACTTTACCTAAAATGCCGCCATTGGTAACCACTTCAACACCTTTGCTGATAGCGGCGATCATTTGTTTCTTTTCTTTAGCGCGTTTAGACTGAGGACGCAAAAATAAAAAGTAAAAGAAAGCTAAGATTCCAAGTGGAAATAACATGCCTTCCATGCCAGGTGATTGGGCGGCAGGTGCCGCAGCTGCTAAAGCGTCAGAGATAAAAAAACTCATGGTCATCCTCAATTGTTATTGTTATTAAAAAATTCGCTCATTATGCCATAGACGGCATGGCTTTTCCTCGTTGTTGATAAAATTGTCTAACAAAAACATCTAGCTCTTGTTTTTCAATGGCATCACGTAAGCCCTGCATCAAACTCAAATAATAATAAAGGTTATGAATAGTGTTCAAGCGTGAACCTAACATTTCTTTACATTTATCTAAATGTCGTAAATAGGCTCTAGAATAATTCTGGCAGGTGTAACAAGCGCAGTCTGGATCTAAAGGCTGGCTATCAAATTCATACTGGCTATTTCTAATTTTTACCACACCAAAAGTAGTAAACAAATGGCCATTACGAGCATTACGCGTCGGCATCACGCAATCAAACATATCAATGCCGCGTCTAACCGCTTCGACTAAATCTTCAGGTGTGCCTACACCCATTAAATAACGCGGCTTATCGACCGGCATTTTGTTATGAATGACATCTAAGGTTGCCATCATTTCTTCTTTGGGTTCGCCCACAGATAAACCACCAATGGCATAACCGTCGAAACCGATATCCAGTAAGCCGTCTATAGATTCTTTACGCAGATGTTCATACATACCGCCTTGCACAATACCAAACAACGCAGAGGGATTGTCGCCATGCGCGTCTTTGCTACGCTGAGCCCAACGCAACGATAAACGCATGGAAATAGCCGCTTCCTCGACTGTGGCAGGGTAGGGCGTACATTCGTCGAATATCATCACGATATCTGAGCCTAACTCCCGTTGCACCTGCATAGACTCTTCGGGGCCCATAAAAATGGCACTGCCATTTAAAGGTGATTTGAAGGTCACGCCTTGTTCGGTAATTTTTCTAAGTGCGCCTAAGCTAAAAACTTGAAAGCCGCCTGAATCGGTCAAGATCGGTTTTTGCCAATGCATGAAATCATGCAAGTCACCGTGGGCTTTAATTACCGCCGTAGTGGGTCTTAGCATTAAATGAAAGGTATTGCCTAGTATGATTTGTGCGCCTACACCGATTAAGTCTTCTGGTGTTAAGGACTTAACTGCGCCATAAGTGCCTACTGGCATAAAAATGGGCGTTTCTACCACGCCACGAGCAAAGCTAAGACGTCCACGTCGCGCGTGACCGTCAATATTGAGTAAATTAAATTCCATGCCAGATTGATAGCTACTTAAAGAAGGTGGTTGATTATCCAACCTTTTGCCGCGTTAGCGCAATAATGTCAAGCATAAAGCGTATGTCGATTCAAAACTATTAGCGTATATCATGATGTTTATATGAATAATGCTGGCTAAGACTTTGAATGCTCATGCTTGCCAAATGTAAATAAAATAATAGTTGATATTCTAAAGTCTTAAGGTTATAAAGTAACCGCCAACTAATAAAGAATTTCGGTTTTCTATGCCGATATTCCGCTATTGGCGAATCAACCTGTGCGTTACAATATTTTAATGTGACTATGGTCTTATTTTTTAATAATAGAGCGCTACGCAAGACTGGAGCAATGCTCTGCAAACATCATTGAGCGCTAGCCACATCTTGTAGAGCATTATGTTGATCTTGCTGATAATTACTCTGATCTAGCTGAGTGTTTATGCAAGCTTGTTAAGTCTTTTTTTAATCTACGGTAGTCCTACTGCAATCTTGCTTAGTGCTCTTCAATGACTGCGGAAGCTACTCAAACCTTGAACAGCGCTAAGCAAGTATTGCCCAATACTTCCGTAGGCTTTGCTAAGTGCTACGCAAAGGCTGTCGAAGCTTTGCCACTCTTGCTGAGTACTCAGCAAGAGTGGCAAAGCACTCTTCACGATCAGAGGAACGCTTAAAAAGATCAGCATTTTGGAGCTAACGATTGGCAAAACGCTAGGCTAGCTTAACCTAGCGCTCAGTAAAGCTTGGGTAGCACTCAGCAACCAAAACTAAACCCTAAGGAATCATCATGACTAGTAATACTTTTATGCCTAATACCGATAGCGGCAAAGCTGACTTTTTAGAGCATGCTGCCAGCACCTTACCGCATTATGCCGCTTTATTGGAAGTCACTAATGAGGATTTGAGCAGCCTTCAGGCGGATGCGCAAGCCTTTCGCTATACCTTGAAATGCTTAGGTGATATGCAAGCTTATGCTCATCACTGGACAGAATATAAAAATATATTACGTGATGGTGGCGCCGCCACTATGGGCTGGGCTGTGCCACCTATGCTGACTGAGCCGACACCAGCCACAGTGAATTCGGGTATTATTCCTAGGCTATCAGCTTTAGTGGCGCATCTTAAAAGCCATAAAAACTACACCTCAGCGATAGGTTTAGCCTTAGGCTTGATTGGCACAACCACTGTGGAAGATCCGAATACTTGGAAACCTATCTTAACCGCTCAAAATAAAGCCGGACATCCGA
>CAIVYW010000412.1 GCA_903910205.1 uncultured Methylococcaceae bacterium
GCTTGTCGATTGCCTAAGGTAATAGTGCCTGTCTTGTCCAGCAGTAAAACATCAATGTCGCCGGCAGCTTCTACCGCTCGACCCGAGGTCGCAATGACATTTTTTTGCATCATTCGGCCTATGCCGGCGATGCCTATGGCCGATAATAAACCACCGATAGTGGTTGGAATTAAGCAAACCAGCAAGGCTACCAATACAGTAATAGTGATAGGCTGGCCTGAGCCTGATGTTGCTACCGCATATAAAGAAAAAGGCAATAAAGTGACTGTCGCCATCAAAAAGATGAGTGTTAAGGCTACCAGCAATATCGTTAAAGCAATTTCATTAGGGGTTTTTTGGCGTTTGGCGCTTTCAACCATAGCGATCATTTTATCTAAAAACGCTTCACCGGGATTGGCGGTGATTTGCACGACTAGCCAATCAGATAATACTTGAGTGCCACCAGTCACCGAACTGAAATCACCGCCCGATTCACGGATTACCGGCGCACTTTCACCGGTAATCGCGCTTTCATCGACCGAGGCAACACCTTCAATGACGATGCCATCACCTGGTACAAAATCCAAAGCCTCTATTAATACCACATCACCACAGTGTAATAAGGCGCCAGAAACGAGACTTATAGCGGCACCGTAATGGGCTGCATCGAGTTTTTTAGCGCTGATCTCACGTTTGGCACTGCGTAAAAAAGCAGCTTGTGCCTTGCTGCGACCTTCTGCCATGGCTTCGGCAAAGTTGGCAAATAAGACCGTAACCCATAACCAGAGGCTGATGGTTAAAATAAATGGCGCAGGATCACGACCTATGCCGTTTAGAGCCAACAGCCAAAGCAGCGTTGTTAACAGACTGCCGATATAAACGACAAACATCACTGGGTTTTTCCATTGCTGCTGGGGTGTTAACTTACAAAAAGCCGCAATAAGTGCCTCGTTTAGTAGTTGTCGGTCGAATAATGATCTTGACGCTAACAGATTCATTATTTAAGCCCCTGCATCTGAAGCTGTTCAACTATCGGCCCTAAAGCCAAGGCGGGAATGAAGGTGAGTGCGCCGACTAATAGGATGATGATGATTAATAAGGCGATGAACAAGGGCGTATGAGTCGGTAAAGTCCCAGGTCCTACCGGCACGATTTTCTTTGCAGCCAAGGAACCTGCGATAGCGAGTATCGGTATAGCTAGCCAGTAACGGGAAATCAACATTGTTAAGCCGAGTAAGACATTATAGTACGGCGTATTAGCGGACAGCCCTGCAAAGGCACTGCCATTATTATTCCCAGCTGAGGATAAACCATATAATATTTCACTAAAACCATGAGCACCGGGATTAAGTATGCCTGCCTGACCTGCATCTAGCATCACACTAACAGCTGTACCCCCTAAGATCATTAAGGGAGGAATCAAGATCACTAGCGCAGCCATTTTTACTTCAAAAGCTTCAATCTTTTTGCCTAGATATTCAGGTGTGCGGCCTATCATGAGTCCCGATACAAATACTGCGATAATGGCAAAGATAATCATGCCGTACAATCCTGAACCTACGCCTCCGAAGATCACTTCACCCAGTTGCATTAATAATAAAGGCATCATACCGCCTAGTGGCGTGAAGGAATCGTGCATGGCATTCACCGAGCCATTAGAGGCAGCGGTAGTCGCTACTGCCCATAATGCAGAGTTGGTGATGCCAAAGCGTGTTTCTTTACCTTCCATATTGCCGCCAGCTTGGTTGATATTTAAAGAGACTAGGGCAGGGTTGCCACTTTGCTCCGCTGACAGGGTAAAAAAGGTGAATGTGATAAATAGAATGCTCATCACGGCTAAAAGTGCCCAGCCTTGCCGAGTATCTCCGATCATCTTGCCAAAGGTATAATACAATGCGGCGGGTATTAGTAATATTGCCAGTAGCTCTAAGAAGTTACTTAACGGCGTGGGGTTTTCTAAGGGATGGGCTGAATTCACATTAAAAAAGCCACCGCCATTAGTGCCCAATTGTTTAATGGCGACTTGTGATGCCACAGGCCCGACTGCGATGGTTTGTAGTTTAGTAACTTCGCTAGTTAAGCTGGCTTTACCTTCAGCGTTCAGTGATGAGGCTTCATAATGGACGGCTTCAACTAAGGGGATGCTTTGATAAGCACTGAATGTTTGCACCACACCTTGTCCTACTAGGGCTAAAGCGAGCAATAGAGATAAGGGCATCAATATATATAAGGTGCTGCGCGTTAGATCAACCCAAAAATTACCAATCAAGTCTGTATTGCGTCTAGCAAAGCCTCGAATTAAAGCGACTAAAGTGGCCATGCCGGTTGCCGCAGAAAGGAAATTCTGTACTGTTAAGCCTAGCATCTGCGTTAAATAGCTTAAGGTGCTTTCACCACTATAGCCTTGCCAGTCGGTATTAGTAGCGAAACTAACGGCAGTGTTGAAGGCAGAATCAGAACTCACATTCGCTAAGTGTTGTGGATTGAAAGGTAATGAAGCTTGAAAGCTTTGCAAGGCAAATACGCTAAGTATTCCTAACAAGTTAAATAGCAGCATGGCGATGGCGTAATCGATCCAGCGCATTTCTTGATTAGGCTGCACACCACTTAGACGATAGAGCCAAGTTTCAATAGGCGCTAATAATCGATTTAAGCCTGCGGGTTCGTTTTCATAAATGCGAGCCATATAGCTGCCTAAGGGCTTGGCCAAGGCCAATACTATACTTATATAAACGCTAATTTGTAGCGCACTATTCGCGTTCATTAGAATTTCTCCGGATAAAACAATACGGCGAGCAGATAGATAAAAACTAGAAGAGCTAATCCTGCACTTATTAGATAAACCAAGCTCATGACTGCACCTTAAGTTTTTCGAAAATATAAACCACAGCCACTGTGATGGCAAAGAAAGCTAATAGTAAGAGTAGATAGTCAGTAGTCATAACAGGCCCTTATTAAAATAACGACAGTTGAGTGAGGATGGTTTAACGCTTAGCAGTTGATAGGCTAAGTCTACTCGTTAACGGGATAAAAAAACCGTAAAATTTTACAGTGAATAAGCGCCTTTACTCCAGACAGCACAAAAGCATTGAAAATTAGCTTAAAACTGTTAAAGTCAGGCTGCTTAGTAGGATGATCTAGCTCTAAGAGCTAGTTTTTTAATTTTAATGAATGAGAAATAGAAATGTCTGATTATAAAAAATACGTTTGTGATGTCTGTGGTCATATTTATGATGAAGCTGAAGGCGATGTAGATAGTGGTATTGCCCCCGGTACTTTATGGGCAGATATTCCTGAAGATTGGACTTGCCCTGAATGTGGCGTGGACAAAGATGATTTTAGTTTGCTAGATTAAGCCTTTTTTAGCCTAGTTATTATGAGCTCAAATCGTTATTCTGATGCCGAATGTGCCGCTATTTACCGCGCTATTTATGAGCGTAGAGATATGCGTCATTTTTTATCAGATCCTGTCGCGCCTGAAGTATTAAATCGTTTGCTCGATGCCGCACATCATGCGCCCAGTGTCGGCTTTATGCAGCCGTGGCGATTTGTTCGAATCAGTTGCCCCGATTTACGCTTAGCCATTCATGCCTTAGTGGAACAAGAGCGCCTAGCCACCGCTAAGGCTTTAAATGCACGCGAAGATGAATTTATGAAGCTCAAAGTAGAGGGCATCATGGATTGTTCTGTCATATTAGTCGCAGCCCTTTGTGAACATCGTGAACCTTATATTTTTGGTCGTCGTACCTTGCCAGATATGGATTTAGCATCATTATCCTGTGCTATACAAAATATGTGGCTAGCAGCGCGTGCCGAAGGCTTAGGCTTGGGTTGGGTGTCAATGTTTGACCCAGACGCGTTAAAAAGCTTATTAAACATGCCGGCTGATAGTCAGCCTATGGCGATATTATGCTTAGGTCATGTCGCTAAGTTTTACGAACAGCCCATGTTGCAACAAGAGCAATGGGCTAAGCGGCGTGAATTACAGACTATATTATTTGAAAACTCTTGGAATACCCCGTGCCCTTAGATTTCCTTATCGCTACACCCTCATCTGAACTTAAAACTGCATTACAAAACAAAATAAATCAAAAGACCAAACCCTTAGGTGCATTAGGGCAGCTAGAATCATTAGCCTTACACATTGGTTTATGTCAAAACACCTTAACGCCTAGTCTAAACAAGCCCTGTTTGCTAATTTTTGCCGGTGATCATGGTATTGCAAGTAGCGGCGTGAGTGCTTATCCGCAATCGGTGACCGCACAAATGGTGGCTAATTTTTTGGCAGGCGGGGCTGCGATTAATGTATTTGCTAGGCAACATCAGTTGAACTTATTAGTGGTTGATGCCAGCGTTAATGCCGATTTAGTGGCTCACCCCCAGTTAATCGCTGCAAAAATAGCTAAAGGCACTGAGAGTTTTCTTAAATCTCCCGCTATGAGTAGTGCTGCTTGTAAGACAGCCCTAGATACCGGTGCAGCACTGGTTATGCAACAATATGACCTAGGCTGTAACTGCATCGGCTTTGGTGAAATGGGCATAGGTAACACGTCGTCTGCGGCCTTATTGATGCATTATTTAACGGCTATTCCACTAGCGCAATGCGTAGGGCGTGGCACGGGTTTAGATGAGCTGCAATTACAGAAAAAGCTCAATATTCTGCAACAAGCGTTAACGCATCATGGTCATCTTACCGAGCCCTTAACCCTCTTAGCGACTTTGGGGGGCTATGAGATAGCTATGATGGTGGGAGCCTATTTACAAGCGGCTGAATCGGGTATGTTGATTATGGTAGATGGCTTTATTGCCGGCACAGCGCTCTTAGTCGCCAGTCAACTGTATCCGCAAGTATTGGATTATTGTGTGTTTAGTCATGTCTCTAGCGAGCAAGGTCATCAAGCCTTATTGGAACACTTTAAGGTCAAGGCGTTATTAAATTTAAATTTACGCTTAGGTGAAGGTTCTGGTATTGCTTTAGCTTATCCATTATTGCAATCGGCTGTGCTATTTTTGAATGAGATGGCGACTTTTGCCGAGGCTGGCGTTGATCATTCGGAATAATCAAAATAAAGCCTCGCAGCCTTTATAGTCTACAGCCTCAATGTCGATCTGCTTCTTATTTCGAACTCAGGTTATAATGCTGGCAACAAACAGGATTGCAGTAAAAAATAATAGGACTTAATAATTACATGACAGGTGTTTTAAATTTAGTATCAGTAGGCCCCGGCTTTGCCGATTTGATTGTGCCACGCGCAGTGGCTGCTTTGCAAGACAGTGATGTGATTGTTGGCTATGAATTGTATTTACGTTGGATTAGTCCGTGGATTCAAGATAAAGAAATCCATACGCCACCTTTAACTCAAGAGCGTGAACGCGCTTTATTAGCCATAGAAAAAGCCCGTAGTGGCGCTAAGGTGGCACTAATTTCCAGTGGTGACATCGGCATCTATGCTATGGCCGCTTTAGCGTTTGATGAAATGCGTGAAGATGATGATTACCAAGTCAACGTCATTCCTGGCATTACTTCGGCTAATGCCTGTGCTTCTTTATTAGGTTCACCCTTATCCCATGATTTTGCCACTCTGAGCTTATCGGATTTGTTATGTCCTTGGGACTGGATAGAGCAGCGTGGTCGACATATTGCCGAAGCCGATTTGGCTTGTGTTTTATACAATGTGCAAAGTGCAGGTCGTGCCGAAGGAGTGTATCGTATTTTAGCGATCATGCTGGCAGCTAAAGACCCTAAGACCTTGTGCGGGGTCGTACGTAATGCCTATAGACCTGATCAAAAAGTCAGTATTCATTATTTGCAAGATTTGCCGTCTTTGCAGTTTGATATGTTAACGACCATTGTTATCGGTAATCGTTATACCCAGCGTAAGCGCGAGTTTATTTTTACACCGCGCGGTTATAACGCTTGGACTAAGCCTGCGTCTGCTTCCATTATGGAGGATATTCCTACTCATGCCTGGTGGATTTTTTCTGGCACCAGTGATGGCAATGCCTTAGCTAAAACTTTAGCAGAGCAGGGCTATCCGGTCGTCATTTCTACAGCGACTGAATATGGCGGTGAGTTGGCCTCAAAAGCGTGTCTAGGTATCTCTGTGTGGAAAGGCCAGCAAGGCGTAGAAGCGCGTAAACAAGCTCTGCAACAGTATCAAGCGCTAGGCTTGATTGATGCCACTCATCCTTACGCCTGTTTAATGTCTGAGCAATTAATAGGCTTATCGAAAACACTGGCTTTGCCTTATGTGCGCTATGAGCGTGCCTCTGCTTATACGCCAGAATCGGGTCTATTGTGTCAATCTACTGAACAGGCCGCACAGCAAGCCATTGTTCATAGTCAGCGCGTGTTTTTAAGTACGGGTTCTAAAGAGTTAGCGACTTTTCTTAAAGCACCTGGTGCAGACAAGGTGACGTGGTTTGTGCGGGTGACCGCAGAACCTGAATTTATTCAGCGTGCTATTGATTTAGGAATTCCTCGTAGTCAGATATGCGCCATGCAAGGGCCGTTTTCACAAGCTTTCAATGAAGCCTTGTGGCGTGATTGGGCGATAGATTGCGTAGTTACTAAAGATTCGGGTGTAGTCGGTGGCTTTCAAGCTAAGGTTGCAGCCACTCAAACCCTTAATATTCCATTGCTAGTGATACAACGACCGCAGTTAGCTTATCCCGTATTAAGCCTATGCACAACATTCACTGCTGTTATTGAACAACTCAATAAGCCATCTACTTAAGTCATGAACGCATTAATTCCTGTCACCATCGTCACTGGTTTTTTAGGTTCGGGTAAAACCACCTTGCTGAGCAATTTAATCAAGGCCAAACAAAACAGACGCTTAGCTTTATTGATTAATGAATTTGGTGAAGTAGCGATTGATGGGGTGTTGATCCGTGATAACGCTGAAGGCTTGGAACATATACAGATACATGACTTCCCCTATGGTTTGATTGCTTATGGTGATGATCAGCGTTTTGTGCCTATTTTGCTGGCTATTGCCGAGCGTCGAGCCCAGATTGATCATGTTTTGATTGAAACCTCAGGCTTGGCATTGCCTACCGCCGTTATGGAGTTATTACAAAGTAACGAATTAGCCGAGCATTTTATTCTGGATGCAACCTTAGCGGTCGTTGATACCCCGTTATTATTAGGTGATGAATTTGAAGAGCTATTAACGCCTAACACTACGCAAGCGGCTGTTGCTAGTCTTTTTGCCCTGCAACTGGAATATGCCGATGTGGTGGTGTTAAATAAAATCGACGACTTAGATGAAGATGCTTTATTGCTTGCAGAAACGCGGATACGCGCTAGAGCGCCTAATGTACGTTTTTTAGAATTGGCTTATCACGCTAAATTAGATAGTCGTTTAGCCTTAGGTTTACGTTTGCATCAACCTACCTTAAGTATGCGCCATCGCTATACCCCTGTTGCCACGATGCCTGATGGTGCGACACAACCTTTAAGTAATCAGTCTAGGGTCGATGGTCATAGCCATTCTGGTATGGCACAGCATAGTCATGGCCTTGCCACACATAAACATTTTCATGAACAAGATCCCGGTTGGTTATCGTTTGTGTTACGTAGTTCCCAACCACAACAAGCCGATCAGCTTAAAGCTGCGCTGATAGAAGCCGCCAAAGCTGAACCGGTATTGCGTATTAAGGGGTTTATTCAGGCCGAACAATTTATGCTGGTGCAAGGTGTACGTACCCGCATAATGATGAATGACTCGCTTACGCCAAAAACGGCAAAAGAATCAGAGCTGGTATTTATTGGTTATCACTTAAGTCGTCAAAAGATAGCCGTATTACTCTCTCAGCTGACATCTACGCAATGGCAATAACTCGTAGACATTATTAAACGCTTTATAACGCTAAGGCTTAGCTTTGGAGTTGAATTCAGCATCTTGTTCAGAAGTTTCAGATAATAGCTGATCTTCATTTAATAATTGAAAAATACTTTTACAGCCTTCGCAGCAAAACGACTTAAGTCCCTCTTTTGTTTTTAATGTAAAACTAGAAACTTCAACGGTTAAACCGCAAAGATCACACACTTTATTGATATCAGTCATTATAATTAGCGGCCATCTTAAACATAATGCGTCATGCTAGCAAAATATGAATACCATCACAATAGTTACCCATGTTAACTACCAACTTAAGGCAGTAATTCTCATTATGCTATTAGCGCCCTAATGAGAGTTGTAGGTTGCATAGGGGGACGATAAAGAAAATATTAGCGTAGCTTATCTACCCGATAATTATAGGCGTGCTCTATGCGCTTTTTTAAAAGAATAGAGATTATGAAAGAACAACAGGCATCAACAAGGACTAAAACGTGTAAGCTCAGTGTCGAGCAGCTTAATCAACAATGTCAGTGCATAGCGAAAAATCAGCAAGCACTTCGTGAATGGCTAAGTCAGCAGGGTGACGAGGGCGGTATCTATGACATGATAGTCAAGGAACGCCCCAACTTGCTTGCAAAAACACCGGTATTTGTCAGCGAAAAATGTCTACAAAAACAACGTGACATCATTGCAGCAATAGCAAGTGTCATTGCCATGCCGGCCTATCAACAACGTGTTTTAGCCTACGCGCCAGAGGTAGCAAACTATCACCCTAAAGCGCAGGGGGTGTTTTTTGGCTACGATTTTCATTTACAGAATGAAGAACCTAAGTTGATAGAAATTAATAGCAATGCCGGTGGGGCTTTAATTAATGCTCTGTTAGTGTCTAGTGAACAGCCATGCTGTGAACGCTTTAATTCTGGGTTGCTCGTCATTGAAAAAGCCAGTGAAACGCTAGAACAGGCTTTTGTTAATATGTTCCAAGAGGAGTGGCAAGCTGAACGAGGTACGCAAATATTAAAAACGATTGCTATTGTTGATGAAAACCCAGCTAGTCAATATATGCTGCCGGAGTTTCTGTTATTTAAAAAGCTGTTTGAGCAACACGCCCTATACACGGTTATTTGTGATCCTTCCGAGCTGACTTATCATGACGGCGCATTGTGGCATGAACAGCAACGTATTGATCTGGTCTACAATCGTTTAACCGACTTTGCTTTAGATGCACCCACTCAGCAAGCCTTATTGGCCGCTTATTTAGCAGCTGACGTGGTTGTTACTCCTCATCCTAGGGCACATGCTTTATATGCCGATAAACGCAATCTTGAGATATTGACGGATGAAGCCGAATTAATCGCGTTGGGCGTAGCAGAAAAAACTAGAGAGCTATTACTAGCCGGTATTGCTCATACCGCACAGGTAAAGACTACCAACGCGGAGGCCTTATGGGCGACTCGTAAGCAGTTGTTTTTTAAACCAGCCAAGGGCTATGGCAGTAAGGCCGCTTACCGTGGTGACAAGCTAACTAAGCGCGTGTTTAGTGAAATCTTAAGCGGTAATTATGTCGCTCAAACCTTAGTACAGCCCAGTCAGCGCAGGGTAGAAATTGATCATGAGTTCATGGAATTCAAATTAGATTTACGACATTATGTTTATAAAGCTCATACGCAATTAGTCAGTGCTAGACTTTATCAGGGTCAGACTACAAACTTTCGAACTCCTGGTGGTGGCTTTGCAGTGGTTAAGATTGTTGTGGATTAACGCTGTAGAACAATAGGATAGGGCTCTCCTAAGCGCAGACAAAGGACGAAAGATTAAGCCTAGTATCTGTCACGCTTTAAGTTGCAGCCTCTTAGGCTTAATCTTTCGCCCTGAGCCTTTCGTCTGGACTGAAACTGTCCCGCTTTAAGTTGGTAGCCTAAATGTACAAACCACAACTATCGCCCCAGGTTCTGCGGTTATGATCGAGTTTACCGCAAGCGTGCCCGGTAAATATTTATTGGTGGATCACAGTTTAAGCCGTGCTATTGATAAAGGGGCGATGGCTGAGTTGATCATTGAAGATCCAGAATAAGCAGCGTATATAAATTCAATGTGTTGATAGCTTAAAAACAGGCTGCCTAAGGATGCAGCCTGTTTCATTAAGCAGATAACGGCTTATTTTTTAGAAACAGCTTTAAGATGAACAATCGCTTCATCAACTAATTTTGTTGCTGCAGGGGCATGATTTAAATTGCCTTCATGAACGGCTTTTTGTAACAGTTCACCAGCCTCATCTAAATGATTTTTAATAATACTTTTAGAGACTAAAGAAGCAGATGCTGACTCATCCATAGCCATTTTAGCGTGATCGACTAATGTAGCAGCATGACCGGCTTTACCTTGTGCTGCAGCGGCAGTCGCATGCTCTAATGCGGCATCAGCATGTTGTTCAGCAAATACATTGGTGCTTAAGCATAAAAGTAAACCGGCCAATACTGTTGTTAATTTATTCATAATTACTCCTCATGTTTTTATAGTGTTGTTTTTATTGCTGATCCCAACTTATTTATTATTAGATTTAGTTATCAGCGGGGCTAACACTACCATCATAATTTATTGAACACAACTAAATGTAATATTTGAGCAGTAGTGAATTTTGAGTATTGAGTCGGTCTGTACAGTGCTGCCGTTATCATACATACGATTCAAATAAGAGCTACCCACTTAAGACGGGACAGTTTAGCTTAATGTTTCGCCCTGAGCCTTTTGTCTGCGCTCAAACTGTCTCGCTTTAAGTTGGTAGCTTAAATTATCTAGCGCACATAGTGCAGTTTTTGTCCGAGCATGTCAGGTGTCACTAAGACTACGCCACCCTGACTAACGTGAAAGCGTCTTTTATCTTCGGCTGCATCTTCGCCAATAACAGTACCTTCTGGAATATCACAGCCTTTTTCTATAATTGCTTTGTTAATCCGGCAATGACGACCAATGTTTACTTTGGGCAAGACGATAGAATCTTGTACCGTGGTATAGGAATTGACTCGCACATTAGAGAATAATAATGAATGTTTGACTTGCGCACCCGATATCACACAGCCTCCAGAGACCATAGAGTCGACCGCGAGTCCTCGACGATCATCATCA
>CAIVYW010000413.1 GCA_903910205.1 uncultured Methylococcaceae bacterium
AACACGCACGAAACGCGTGAATACCGTATGCGTTGGTGGGATAAAAGTGTCGCACATGGCGAATGGAGTGCTGTGTTGCAGGTGGTGATTGGGCTTTAACAATGAAGCATTAACAACTTGTATAGCATGATTTAGTGGGAGTGGCTTTAGCCACTCCTACGGCTACCCTTTTAAACGAGCATTCCTTAAATTAAAGCGTGACATCCTCTTGGTACTTGAATGCTTTCTTAATACATTAACGTGGAAGCTAAAATTTAGATGTTATTGTAAGCCTTGATTACACTACGTTTCGTCGAGACCACTTACTCAAGCACTATTTAGAAAACAATGGCTTAAGCAAAGGATGAAAAAGCATATTCTGGGCGAATAGTTTGGCCCCTAATGTACTTAAATGCCCACCATCAATCATAAATAACTTATTATTCAATGCGAATGAGCAAGGGTAATTATTGTCCGATGCGCGATTTAAACACCATATCTCGGATGTCTTAACGACTTTAAAGTTCGATGGAATTATTATCTTATCGAGAACCTTAAGAAATTCGTCTTCCCTAGTAAAATCTGGTTTAGAAATAATTTTCCCATTTTTCAAAAAATCATTCATCTGAGCTGTAAAATCTGGCATAGGAGTGAATAAATAGACTTGTTTTCTTTCACCCCAGTACTTTAAAATCTGCGATAAATTTTCCTCAGTAATCTCATTAGCAGGAAAGTTATTTGACAAAATCACAGAGTCAAATTTGTCATCAAAATGTTTTATCAATTCGAAAAGAGCCGGACAAAAGCTATTTTTATCTACTACTAATTCTGGGTTAACCGAACATCGAGCACCGCCTAACTGAATCACATCTATACCATTCAATCGCAATCCCATCGCTTTATCTGCGCTATGAGAATCACCAAATACTAAGACTCGCGTGTTTAGTAAACCCTCATCATCCGAAAGACAACTCCAGTTAGCAATAAAGAAATCGAGCTCTTTATACCTCCCCTGTTTATTGAACTGACAAATTCCAGAACGAATTTCAACTCCACGTAACTTCCCCGCTTTTTTTCGCAAATCTTCTCGAAACTGGGTAGGACTTTGAGCTGCTGAACGAAATTTAAGTCCATCATGACTATATGCGATGTATCCGAGAGAGCCTGTCAACCCCATAAGAAAAAAAAGAGTCGCTACATTTAGCTTTACTTCTTCCCCTAAACGTATTGGCCGCTCAACAAGCTTATATGTAAGCCAAGCCAGCACAATCGAAAGAATGACAGCAGAAATACGTATTTCCCTGCTAAGCACTTCTCTTTCAACTATTCTCGCAAATGAAAGTAATGGCCAATGCCACAAGTACAGTGGGAAGCTGATTAATCCAAACCATACCAGCACTCGGTTTGACAGAAGGACACGATTTAACCATGCTTGTGATCCCGCTGAAATAATTAGCACAGCGCCAAGTGTTGGTAACAGAGCCCATGTCCCCGGAAAATGGCGTTCTTTGGTAATGATTAATAGACCCGCACCGATTAGTGTCGCACCTAAAATTGATTGAACATTACGTAAGGTATTCTCGTTAGCTTGGGCTGATTTTGTGTAGATAATAGCGTTTAGATAGGTGTTCAGTGCCTGTCTTTTTGTAGCCCCTACATTAGGTTTGTACAATGTGACATACGCTAATATTGAACCGATCAACAATTCCCAAAAACGTGTTTGTGGTGAGTAGAACGTAGCAATCGCATCCGTGCGCAAACCTTTAATATTCAAGGCAAAGGAAATGCTTGCAATCACCAGTGTCAACGTTAGTAAATTAAACCTCCCTTTCCATGCAGCCCATAACAGCAGTGGCCAAACAATATAAAATTGTTCTTCAATACCCAGCGTCCATAAATGCAATAGTGGCTTTGTTTCTGCGGCATTATCAAAGTAACCGCTCTCATTCCAAAACACAAAATTAGACACAAAACCAGCGCCAGCAGCAATGTGTTTTCCTAATTGTTTGTATTCATCAGCTAATAACGCAAACCAGCCAAAGGCAAAACAGACGATTAATACCAATAATAATGCAGGGAATATGCGTTTAATGCGGCGACTGTAGAACTCTACAAAACTAAAGCTATCACGCTCTAAGTTATCAAAAATAATGGTTGATATTAAAAAACCAGAAATGACGAAGAAAATATCTACGCCAATAAAGCCACCTTTAAGCAACGTTGGAAAAGCATGAAAACAAACAACTGAAAGCACTGCAATAGCCCGTAAACCATCAATATCAGCGCGATATTTGGGGTGGGTTAAATGATCAGCTTTGTGTGGGGGGGGGGGGGGCTAATGGCGGCGATAACTTAA
>CAIVYW010000414.1 GCA_903910205.1 uncultured Methylococcaceae bacterium
AAAAACATAAAAGTCACAATCCAGTTCTTGCACATCGACGGTCATGTGGGGAATGGCTTGAGCACCGTCTAGTAAGACAGGAATATTTCTAGCGTGAGCTGCGCCAATAATCTGTTTAACAGGATTAATAGTGCCTAAGGCATTAGACATGTGTACGACAGAAACCAGCTTGGTTTTATCGTTTAACAGCTTCTCGAATTCAGCATAGATGAGTTCACCTTGCAGATTAATCGGTGCCACTTTTAAAATAGCGCCTGTTTGCTCACATAGCATCTGCCAAGGCACGATATTAGAGTGATGCTCCATTGCGGTAATGATGATTTCATCACCGCTGTGGATATTGGCTTTACCATAGGTTTGTGCAACCAGATTAATCGCTTCGGTAGCGCCTTTCACAAAAATGATCTCTTTATCGCTGCTAGCATTGATAAAGTCTTTTACCTTGGTACGCGCACTCTCAAAAAGATCGGTAGAACGCACACTTAGCGTATGCACACCACGATGTACGTTGGCATAATCATGGCTGTACAAATGCACGATGCTGTCGATCACCGCTTGTGGTTTTTGACAAGTGGCAGCATTATCTAAATACACCAAGGGCTTATTACGTATTTTTTCAGCAAGTATAGGGAAGTCTTGCCGAATTTTTTCTACATCAAATCCTGTCATAACCATTCCTTATTGACGCCTTCTTGAGGAAAGCGAATTAATACTTGTTCTAGTGCTTGATCATGCACGCTTTTGATCTTAATCTTATCGACCATTTCATTGGCAAAAGCAAAGGTCAGCATATTACGGGCAGTTTCTTCATCAATACAGCGCGATTGTAGATAAAAAATAGATTTCTCATCCAATTGCCCGACGGTAACACCATGAGCACATTTAACATCATCCGCATAAATTTCCAGCTGTGGCTTGGTATCAGCTTCTGCATCGTTGGATAACAGCAAGTTGCGGTTATTCATTTGTGAGTCTGTTTTTTGTGCATCTTCAGCAACGATAACGCGGCCTTGAAATACCCCCCTAGCTCTGTCATCTAACACGCCTTTGTAAAGTTCGCGGCTGATGCCGTGGGGCTTTAAATGATTGATACGGGTATGGTTGTCGATATGCTGACGGTTAACACCTAAATATAAACCGTTTAATTCGCACTCGGATGCTAAGTCCAGATCTGTATGTATATCACAGCGAGCTAGCAAACCGCCAAATGCGAAGTTATGATGAATAAAGCGTGCGTGTTTAGCTTGTTTTACATAAATGCCGCCGAAATGATAGGCTTTATTAGATTCACATTGCATCTTATACAAGGTGACATCGGCATTAACACCCACAAAAACCTCGGTGACTGCTGCTGATAAATAGGCGATATCTAAACCGACGAACGTTTCTATGACTTTAATGTCGGCCATCTGTTCGGCGACAATCACAGTACGCGTACTAGCCAGTGCATCATTTTTAGTGTTCAAATGCACGACTTGGATGGGCTTTTCTAAAACCAGCTTAGCGGGCACATGGACAAATAAGCCATCAGTAAACCATGCGGTATTAAAAGCGACAAAGTTATGCTCATCGTTAGTAACGGCTTGATTAATATAACGCTCTACTATTTCTGGTTGTTTTGCCAAGGCATCGGCCATACTCATGACAGAAACTGTTTCTGGCAGATCGTTTAAAGCCGAAAGCTCTGCACAAAAATGACCATCAAGCAGCACCACTGACCACGCATCTGGCAATTGATACGCGGCTAAGAGTTCTGTAGCGACAGGTTCTTGTGCTTGCCCTATCAATGACGAAGAAAATAGTTTTTTCTCGATAGCCGAAACGTTGGTATAACGCCATTCTTCTTCACGTAGCGACGGAAAGCCTTGTGCTGAGAATTTCGTTAAGGCATCTTGTCTTAATGCCGTTAACCAAGGTAAATTTTGCCCCGGCAATGTTGGCGCTATGCTTGAATATTCTGCCGTATAACGGCTTGCTGTGGCCGCTGTCATTAAACTGCTGCCTTGCTATCTTCAAGCCAGCTGTAGCCTTTTTCTTCTAGCTCCAGAGCCAGTTCTGCACCACCGGATTTAACAATTTGACCGTTCGCTAATACATGTACAAAATCAGGTTTAATATAATCCAGTAAGCGTTGGTAGTGAGTGACCATAACAAATGAACGGTTAGCGGTGCGTAAGGAATTAACGCCTTCAGCGACTACTTTTAAGGCATCTATATCTAGGCCAGAATCGGTTTCATCTAAGATACATAATTTAGGTTCTAGTATGGCCATTTGCAGGATTTCATTGCGTTTCTTTTCGCCACCAGAAAAACCTTCGTTGACGGCACGATATAAAAACTTTTCATCCATTTCCAGTAAGCGGACTTTGTCTTTAACCAGCGTTAAAAAATCCATCGCATCGACTTCAGGCTGGCCGTGATGTTTACGTATTGAGTTAAGTGCGGCTTTTAATAAATAAATATTGCTGACACCAGGGATTTCTACAGGGTATTGAAACGCCAAAAACACACCTTCACGCGCTCTGATTTCTGGTGGCATTTCCAGTAAATCTTTGCCCTGATAAGTTACCGAACCACCGGTTACGGTATAACCTGCTTTACCTGACAAAATATGCGACAAGGTACTTTTGCCAGAGCCATTAGGTCCCATGATGGCGTGAATTTCGCCCGGCTTAATCTCAAGGTTAATGCCTTTAAGAATCTGTTTGTCATTGACGTTAACGGTTAAATTTTTAATACTGAGCATGAATGTTCCAATGGTTTTTGAGTGGCCTAGACGTTGTGAATATTAATGTTAGGCATAAAATTAAAATCTTTGAAGTTATAGGTATAAAGAGGAATGTTATAAAAAATCGCTGTCGCACCGATAATGGCATCTGGGATTTGTAAGCTATGACTAAGATTAAAATTATCCATTAACTCAATCGCCATTTTTGAAATGTGACTGTCAATCTGTATGATGTCGTAGAAACGTAATTTCTTTTTCATTTGTGCCAACTCGGTTTTATTTGCCATACCTTGATAAAGTTCCATCAGCGTAATGGCCGATAAAGCAATCTTCTTTAATCCGATTGCTTCCATTTGCGTAATGGTTGCTTCATTGCCATTAAACGCATGAATAAAAACGTTGGTATCACATAAAATCATTAGTCTAATTCCGAACGTTGCCACGCCTGTTTTCTAATATCAGCTATATTCCTAGGCTGTGCAGCCCATGACCCAAACAAATCGGTGGGATTTATGTTTTTATCGCCTTGAGTTATGTCGGGTTGGTGCTTATTTTCTACAGATTGATAGCGTTTTTTTATAAAATCAATAAAGTCTTCTACTTGATGTTGCGCTTCAGGTGGCAACTGCTCTAAGTCATTTAAAAATTGTGCTGTGTTCATGGTTATTACCTAAAAAGGGTGTTCAATATGCCTAGGTTCACTTGGTGGATTACAACTTATTTGTTAAACTTATATGCGTTTTGATTAGCCACCTTAATAAGGTGTTTTTTAAATGATCTTAATCATTGAAGTTAATCGCTAGTTTTTAATACTAATAAAATTGCCGATGTAGCTCAGTTGGTAGAGCAACTGATTCGTAATCAGTAGGTCGTGGGTTCGACTCCCGTCATTGGCTCCACATTTTAAGCAATTCATTCGGTGGATGCGCTTTGCTTATCCACCCTACATAGCTTACTGCATTAGGTGCTCATATAGTTCACTGGCGCTGGAATGATATTAAAATCTCTGTCCCAGATAAATAATGGTACGCTTAGATTTGTCTCATCTTCTAACCATTGATTGAGTGTTTCATATTGCTTTGATCGTACCATTTCAGTTTGAAATCGATTGTGCATCAGACGATATTTGTTGAACGCTTTATTAAAGTTAGGCGAGTCTTCTACTTTGATTACACCCTCATTTGTCTTGAGTTCACTAATTTTAGTGGCGTAATTATCAAATAATTCCTTGTTTTGAATGACTACGCAGGTGTCTCTTGTTAGTTTAATGCCGATAGTTGTAAAGCTGGCACTACCAATAATAACGAGATCAGGTTCAACCAAGTAAAGTTTCCAGTGAATACTGTTCTGATAGCGAAAATCAACAAAAGTTGAAATATTTTCATTGTCGCATTCTGAGCAGAAGTCAATTAGCTTTGGTGAAGAGAACGCATTTATGGTGCCGATGATCAGCTCAAGTTGATTATTGTTATCTAATAGCTTTTGAATCAAATATTCTGTTCCGCTGGCAAATGCAGTTACTATGGAAATTTTCTTTCCTTCGAGTAAACCAAGGAGTTGCTCAAGAGTGTTATTTTGATCTAATAATTCCATTTCAATTTACTGTTTAAATTAGTTTTCAAAAATAGATCGTGACAGCTGAGCTTGCCTAATAATCGAGGTCAATGTTCCAGCTTTAAGTTCCTTATGCTGTGGAACCGGTACGGTAATTGTTGAGGTATCGTTTTTTTTCTGCATAATGATATGGCTGCCTTGTTGTCGCACTTGCTCAAAACCATAAGTTAATAAAATTAAACAAACCTCTTTACCCGATAAGACCCTTAGCTTACCCAAAGGCAACCTCCATTGAGGAAATATAGGTTTCACTGTAATAGCGTTGCTTAATTTCTTCTGCAGAGGCGCATTCAAAGAATAACTCCACAGCTTCTTTTAGGTTATCTTTTGCTTCTTCAATATTAGAACCTTGGCTAGCAATATCCAATTCAGGACACAAAGACACATAAAGATCATCTTCTTTGTGAATAATTGCGGTGAGTTGTTTGTAGCGCATAGGATTTCTCGTTTAATTAATTAATATTTTATGATGATCGTGTTAACCAACCGAACCTTCCAAACTTAAACCCAACAACGCCTGAGCTTCTACCGCAAATTCCATAGGCAATTCCTTAAAGACTTCTTTACAAAATCCATTGACGATCATCGATACCGCATCTTCTGCTGATAGTCCGCGTTGCTGACAAAAAAACAGCTGATCTTCGCTGATCTTAGATGTGGTTGCTTCGTGTTCGACTTGAGCCGACGGTTGTTTAACTTCAATATAGGGAAAAGTATGCGCTCCGCATTGATCACCCACTAATAAAGAATCACACTGAGTATAATTACGCGCACCACTGGCGCTTTTTAAGACCTTGACTAAGCCTCTATAAGTGTTTTGTGCATGGCCGGCTGAGATGCCTTTGGATATGATAGTACTACGGGTATTTTTGCCAATATGGATCATCTTAGTGCCGGTGTCGGCTTGCTGATAATTATTGGTCAGGGCCACTGAATAAAATTCACCGATGGAATTGTCGCCTGTTAACACGCAGCTAGGATATTTCCAGGTAATCGCTGAGCCTGTTTCTACTTGAGTCCACGAAACTTTAGAATTCTCACCACGGCAATCAGCGCGTTTAGTGACAAAGTTGTAAATGCCACCTAAGCCATTCTTATCGCCGGGATACCAGTTCTGTACGGTGGAATATTTAATAGTGGCATCTTTCATGGCAACCAATTCAACCACGGCGGCATGTAGCTGATTTTCATCACGCATAGGCGCTGTGCAACCTTCAAGATAAGAGACATGGCTGCCTTCATCGGCAATAATTAAGGTGCGTTCAAATTGTCCGGTATTCGCGGCATTGATTCTAAAATAAGTCGATAACTCCATCGGGCAACGCACGCCTTTGGGGATATAAACAAATGAACCATCCGTAAAAACGGCCGCATTGAGCGCTGCAAAATAATTGTCAGTATGAGGTACGACGGTACCTAAATATTGTTTGATTAATTCAGGATGTTCTCGTAGGGCTTCAGAAATAGGGCAGAAAATAACACCCGCATCTTTAAGTTTGCCTTTAAAGGTCGTCGCTACCGAGACACTATCAAAAACGGCATCGACGGCGATGCCGGCTAAACGCTCTTGTTCGTCTAAAGGGATACCTAGTTTTTTATAGGCTTCCAAGACTTGCGGATCAATTTCATCTAAGCTCTTAGGGCCATCTTCTTTACGTTTAGGCGCAGAATAATAACTGATAGCCTGATAGTCTATGGGATCAAACTTGACGAATGCCCACTCTGGTGACTTCATGGTTTGCCAGTGCCGAAACGCTTTTAAGCGATATTCCAGCATAAACTCAGGTTCATTTTTAACTTTAGATAGCTTATGAATAACGTCCTCATCTAGCCCAATAGGAAAGGTATCGGTTTCTAACTCAGTGACAAAACCTTGTTTGTATTCCTGATTGATCAGGTTGTTTATTTCTTGTGTACTTGCTGACATAAAAACTCTCTATCTAACGATATAAACTGGCGACGGGAATCAGGGTTTCTTGCTTCCAAGCGAGATCTTGAGAGCGAGCGGGGCGGATCATATCGGCTAAAGTAACTGATTCTAGGGCATTATGAATGGTCTGGTTAATTAAATTCCAGTTGCCACGAATTTCACAACCGGAAGCTTGTTCACAGCCTTGTTGAGATAGACTACATTCGGTCAGTGCAATAGGGCCTTCTAGGGCACTGATTACCGCAGCAATACTTATTTTCTCGGCTGCTCTAGCGAGTTCATAGCCACCTTTGGCGCCCCGAGTTGAAATGAGTATCTTGGAGTTGACCAATAATTTTAGGATTTTACTTACCGTAGGTAAGGCAATACCCGTAAAGGAAGCGATTTCCATCGCGGCATGTACATGACTATTGTCCCTAGCCATAAAGCTTAATATAACTGTCGCATAGTCCGTTAATTTGCTTAACCGTAACATACCCTCTCCCAAATGATTGAGGACTATTCTAGTACTATTTAATTCCGGAGTAAAGTTCTTGGTTTTTATAAAAGAAATAATGGTTTTGTTATTGCTCCACATTGCTTAAGCTGAAGTATTTTAAGTTACGGTAATAAATCAGAGTAAATTGATGTATAGGGCTATTAAATATGGGATACACTTTCAAGCCAACTAGCATTACGTCTCTGATGTAGATGTATATCGTCATTCAACTTCAACACACCACTGAGTAATTAACCATGATGCTTGACTATACTATGCTTAGGCATCCCGACAATGATCTTGCGGCCGTAGAGAGTTTCTTGGTTCGATTCGAATTTACAGAAGATTATTTACATTTACAGTATGAAGTAACTGGTGAGTTAAGCGCATTGAACATACCGGCTATGCAAACACCTTGTCCTGTAGATGGCTTGTGGCAACACACGTGTTTTGAGGCGTTTATTGCCGTCAATGGCGAGGAACGTTATTATGAATTCAATTTTTCGCCTTCGAGCGCCTGGGCAGCTTATGCTTTTAGCAGCTATAGATGTCGCAGTGTTTGGACGATTAAGAACCCACCTATTATTATATTTACTGAGACTGATGAGTCTCTATTAATGGATGTATTGATTGACGTTGATGATTTGCCTTTGAAATTAGAAAATCAATCTTTTCAGCTAGGCTTAACCGCTGTCATTGAAACGAATGAAGGAGGGCTTTCTTACTGGGCTTTGCAGCATTCTGATGGCGCAGCTGATTTTCATCAGCGTAAGCATTTTGTTTTGTCATTTAATTCGAACAATCCACAAGACCTATGAAATTTGGTATAGACCGTTTACTTGAAGAACCTACTTTACGAGTGCCTTTGCAGGGGCAGCGTGTGGCCTTACTCGCTCATCCAGCTTCCGTAACGCAGGATTTGACCCATAGCCTAGATGCCTTAGCGCGTTTACCTGATATTAAGCTCACGGCCGCTTTTGGCCCGCAACATGGACTGCGAGGTGACAAGCAAGATAATATGATTGAATCGCCTGATTTTATGGATCCAATTTTAGGTATTCCGGTGTTTAGTCTCTACGGTGAGGTTCGTAGACCCACTGACAGTATGATGGAGACCTTTGATGTGTTACTGGTGGATTTACAGGATCTGGGCTGTCGTATTTATACCTTTATCACCACCTTGCGTTATGTATTAGAGGCTGCCGCTAAGCATCAAAAATCAGTATGGATATTGGATAGACCTAATCCCGCAGGGCGTCCAGTAGAAGGTTTGACCTTAAGGCCGGGTTGGGAAAGTTTTGTAGGGGCAGGGGCCATGCCTATGCGTCATGGCTTGACCATGGGCGAGTTAGCACGATGGTTTATTCATACGCTGGCATTGGCTGTGGATTGCCGAGTCATTGAAATGCAGGACTGGCATCCTGAATTAGCACCTGGTTATGGTTGGCCGCAAGGTGAGCGGGCTTGGATTAATCCTAGTCCTAATGCGCCAAACTTGTCGATGACTCGATGTTATGCGGGTACTGTTCTTTTAGAAGGTACAACGTTATCTGAAGGTCGAGGTACCACGCGTCCCTTAGAGCTATTTGGTGCGCCAGATATGAATGCCTTAGAACTTATAAAAAACATGGTTGACATAGCTCCACAATGGCTGAGAGGTTGTCGCTTACGAGAGTGTTGGTTTGAACCGACTTTTCACAAACATGCTGGCAAACTCTGTGCCGGTGTGCAGATTCATGTAGAAGATTTTATTTATGATCATGGCGCTTTTAAACCGTGGCGTTTGCAGGCATTGGCTTTTAAAGCTTTACGTCTACAGCAGCCTGATTATGCTTTATGGCGTGATTTTCCTTATGAATATGAACTAGATAAATTAGCTATAGATGTTATTAATGGCTCAGCGCTGTTACGAGAATGGGTGGATGATACGAATGCAGTCCCAGAAGACTTAGAGTTTTTAGCGAGAGCTGATGAGTTGGCTTGGGAAGATGAACGTTCAGATTTTTTGTTGTATTGATGTGAGGTGTAGGTCGGGTTAGCGACAGCGTAACCCGACATTTTGTCGGGGGTGTGTCGGGTTACGGCTAGCGCCTAACCCGACCTACGTGTCTATCGTTAACCCAACATTGCACCATGATTATGTTGGGTTGCGAAAAACACGCAGACTGGTAGGATGGGTAGAACAACGTGAAACCCATCACATCATCGCACAATGATGGGTTTCGCTGTCGCTCTACCCATCCTACAGGTATTTTATCGCTCCCAAGCTTCAGCTCAGCGTTTTAATCCAAGCACACAGAATATTTGTGTATAACGATGAGCGCAGAGCGTGGCAACGATATCTTGTTGGGCACAAAAAACATACATCCCAACCTACAGGGCTTAAATCGAAAGACCCAAAACATCCTGCATATCATAAAGCCCGTTGGGCTGGTCTTTTAACCAGATTGCAGCTCTGATCGCACCATTGGCAAAGGTCATGCGGCTAGTGGCTTTGTGGGTAATTTCTAAGCGTTCGCCTTCGTCAGCAAACATGACGGTATGATCACCGACAATATCACCGGCGCGTATGGTAGAAAAACCGATGGTTTTTCTATCGCGTTCACCGGTAATACCTTCGCGGCCATAGATGGCACAGTCTTTTAAGTCTCGGCCTAAAGCATCGGCGATGACTTCACCCATGCGTAAGGCAGTGCCAGAAGGTGCGTCGACTTTATGACGATGATGCGCTTCAATGATTTCTATATCGGTATAATCACCCATTACTTTTGCCGCTAATGCCAGCAAGTTGAGTGCTAAATTCACACCCACACTCATATTGGGTGCCAATACGATGGGAATCTCTTTAGCCGTCTTTGCAATCACTAATTTTTGTGCGTCACTGTAACCGGTAGTGCCTATGACGATTTGTTTACCCGCTTTTCGGCATTGCTCGATGAACACCATAGAGGCATCAGGGCGGGTAAAATCTATCAATACATCAAAGTCATCAATAACAGCGCTTAAATCATCGACTACCTTGATACCTAGAGTGCCAATGCCTGATAATTCACCGGCATCTTTACCGATTGAAAGACTATTTGGCCTAGAAATAGCCGCAGCTAATGTAGTTTCATTAGCCTGTTCTGCTGCTTTGCAAAGCACAGTGCCCATGCGACCTGATACGCCTACTATAGCAATACGTATCATGATTTAGCCTGTTAGTCTGTCATAAAGGTTTTTTACGGTATCAATCCAAGTGTGTTCTTGAGGATTGTGCTGCTTACCACCACTTGATAAAGAATCGCGTAGTTTTTCTATGAGGGCTTTTTGTTCTTTGGTTAATTGTACAGGGGTTTCAACACGCACTTTGCATAACAAATCGCCAACCGCGCCGCCTCTAACTTGTTTAACACCTTTGCCACGTAGACGGAATGATTTTCCGGTTTGGGTTTCAGGTGGGATCGTTAGCTTAACTTCACCATTTAAAGTAGGTACCTGTATGCCATCCCCTAAGCAAGCCGTAGCAAAGCTAATGGGTAGTTCACAGTATAAGTTAGCACCATCACGAGTAAAGATGGTGTGATCTTTTACCTGAATTTCAATGTATAAATCACCCGATGGGCCGCCACGTTCTCCTGCTTCGCCTTCTCCGGCTAAGCGAATACGATCGCCGGTATCGACACCTGCTGGAATTTTTGCAGAGAGGGTTTTATTTTCTTGAACGCGTCCTTGTCCATGACATTCATTACAAGGATCTTTGATTTGCTTGCCCGTTCCACGACAAGTAGGGCAGGCCTGTTGTACAGAGAAGAAGCCTTGTTGCATTCTGACTTGGCCATGACCATGACAGGTGGTACAAATAACGGGGCTAGAACCTTTTTTGGCTCCAGAGCCTTTACATTCACCGCAGCCAACTAGGACTGGTATACGTATTTTGGTTTCTGTTCCGGCAACTGCTTCTTCTAAAGATAATTCCAAGTTGTAGCGTAAATCAGAACCGCGTTGTACATTGCTACGTTGTCTACCATTGCCACCGCCCCCGAATATATCACCGAACACATCGCCAAAAATATCGCTGAAGCCTTCGCCGCCACTAAAGCCGCCAGGTCTTCCGCCCATAGATTGATCAATGCCGGCATGACCGAATTGATCATAGGCTGAGCGTTTTTTAGGGTCTGATAAGACTTCGTAAGCTTCTTTAATTTGTTTAAATTTAACTTCGGCCGCTTGGGGATTGTCAGCATTTCTATCGGGATGAAATTTCATCGCCAAACTACGATAGCTTTTCTTGATCTCTGCATCACTAGCATTTCTATCGATGTTGAGCAGTTTATAAAAATCTTCTTTGGTTGCCATGTTTCAATCCGCTCCTGGTGATTATTCAGGAGATAAAGCATTGCTGCGATGTTATAAAGATACCACGCCTTAAAAAGCCAGCGAGGAGTGATGTTGTTAGGAGTCTTTGTAGTCGTTCCTAGCGTCTTTTCGTAAAAAGACTAAAAGCCGCACAGCAAATAGTAGTCACATTAACCCGTATTTGCTGTGCAGCTTTAAATCCAGCATTTTTGAGTTAACTCAAAAATGCTGGGCTATATATTAAGCTAACTTATTTCTTATCGTCGTCTTTTATTTCTTCAAACTCAGCATCAACAATGCCATCATCGTCGGCATGGTGCGTAGATGAAGCGCCTGCATGATGCTCTTCACCCGCTTCAGATCCTGATTTTTGTGCATAAACACGTTCAGCCAGCTTGCCTGATAACTCAGTTAACTCATTAGTTTTAGTTTCAATGGTGTCTTTGTCATCACTTTTAACGGCCTCTTTCAGCGCTTCAATCGCGCTTTCAATGCTAGTCTTTTCATCAGCACCGACTTGATCAGCCAATTCTTTTAACGATTTTTCAGTGGCATGAATCATTCCGTCCGCATGATTGCGAGCATGGACTAATTCAGTCAATTTACGATCTTCATCGGCATGGGCTTCGGCATCTTTAATCATGCGTTCCACTTCGTCGGATGACAAGCCGCTAGAGGCTTTAATAACGATAGATTGCTTTTTACCGGTTGCTTTGTCTTTAGCCGATACACTCAAAATACCGTTGGCATCTATATCAAAAGACACTTCAATTTGTGGCACACCGCGTGAGGCAGGTGGAATATCCGCTAAATCAAAACGTCCCAGTGATTTATTAGCAGCAGCTTTTTCACGTTCACCTTGCAACACATGAATAGTCACGGCTGTTTGATTGTCATCGGCAGTAGAAAATACTTGAGAAGCATTGGTTGGAATAGTGGTATTTTTCTCGATTAACTTAGTTAAGATGCCGCCCATGGTTTCAATACCTAGCGATAATGGAATAACGTCTAATAACAAGACATCTTTAACATCGCCTGATAAAACACCCGCTTGAATTGCAGCGCCTAAGGCAACCGCTTCGTCTGGGTTAACGTCTTTACGAGGATCTTGACCAAAAATGCTCTTAACCATTTCTTGTACTTTCGGCATACGGGTTTGACCGCCTACCAAAATAACATCATTGATTTC
>CAIVYW010000415.1 GCA_903910205.1 uncultured Methylococcaceae bacterium
CATGGTCTTGTATAATCACAGCATCAATCAGCTCAACTAAACCTAATTCGTCAACCATACCGGCTACAAGACCTAGATGATCTAAATTGTAACTACTGTCAAGGGATTCCTCATTCATAGATAGCCTCCAAAGATTATGATCCGCTATGTATAGTTTAAATCATTTTCTATCTTGAGGGGGTGCGGAATGCCGGCTACACAGACCTGTGCCGGTCGGGGTTTGCAACCCCGACTGAAACGTTTGGATGCTTCAATAGCTTTCGAAACGTGAGTAACGGGGTTATAAACCCCGTTACGCTTCAGCAATTAGCCTCGATGAAGCAACGCGGTGCGCGGTTATTAATCAAGAAGTCAGGTTACTAGCTGGGGAGGAAGTTGGGCATCAACCCAATAAATCATGCAACTAAACGCTCTAAATTTGCACGACGAGCTGCATAGATAAGACAGGCTTGAACATCAAGTAACTCCAAATCTGGGAAATCTTGCAGAATTTCTTCTGTGCTTACGCCTTCACCTAACATTTGCAGAATATCGCTAACGCGAACTCTCATATTACGAACACAAGGCTTACCACCACATTGAAGAGGATTATAAGTAATTCTAGTTTCTAAGATCATAATAAGGTCTATTTATCCAGAAAATTTGTGTGTTTAAATCATATCATACAATCGCTTGGGATAATCCAAAACGACTAACTTGCTTATTTATAATTGGGCGGATATTTACAGTCAGTTGCTTAGGGTCAACTCAATATACTTCTCATCGATTCAATGTTGCTTAGGGTCAACTCAGTGTACTTCTCATCAATTCAATGTTGTTTAGGGTCAACTCAATATACTACGCATCGATTCAATGTTGCTTAGGGTCAACTCAATATACTTCCCATCGATTCAATGTTGTTTAGGGTCAACTCAATGTACTACGCATCGATTCAATGTTGTTTAGGGTCAACTCAATGTACTACGCATCGATTCAATGTTGTTTAGGGTCAACTCAATATACTTCCCATCGATTCAATGTTGTTTAGGGTCAACTCAATATACTTCCCATCGATTCAATGTTGCTTAGGGTCAACTCAATGTACTACGCATCGATTCAATGGTGTTTAGGGTCAACTCAATATACTACGCATCGATTCAATGGTGTTTAGGGTCAACTCAGTGTAGTTCTGATCGATTCAATACTCTTCTCTGCGGCTTGACGCTCTTTTCGTCGGTTTGATGCTCTAGCCGCTCTATCGACAAGTAAGCGCAACAATAACCGCTAACTAGCCTGCCAATAAGGATATTTTTCCATCACCCTCTCAAATAATGACGAAGCTAAAAAGTGATTCAACCACCGCCTTAGCGCTGGATAAGGTGAATCCTTAAACCACAGAGGATCAACCGCACAGAACTGACGAATAAAAGGCAAAATAGCCGCATCCGCCAAAGAAAAATGCTCACCACACAAAAAGACACTTTGAGTTAACAAGCCTTCAAGATCGGTCAAAAACAACTCAGCTTGTTGCCGATAGTAAAGCTCAGAATAAGCTGGATAACGATCCGCATATTTATATCTATCCAGATAATATTTAAATTGCTCATCATTACGTTGAATTAAGGCTTGCGCATGATTTAAGTTCACAGCCTTAAGCCATTGCTCGACATCATTCTGCTGTAAAGCCCAAAACATAATATCCAAACTTTCATCCAGCACCCTGCCGTCCTCAAGTTGCAAAACAGGCACAGTAGCCTTAGGCGAAATCAGCAGCATAGCCTGCGGTTTGTTGCGCAATTCCACTTCTCTGAGTTCCACAACCACACCAGTGTAAGCAATCGCTAAGCGTGCCCTCATCGCATAAGGACAGCGGCGAAAACTGTACAAAATAGGTAGTGTTTGTTTGGCGCTTATAGTTGGATTATTCATACTCATTTTTGGCTACCAACTTAAGACGGGACAGTTTAGCTTAACCGTTCACTTTTAGACAGGGCTCTCCTAAACGCAGACAAAAGGCGAAAGGCAAAGGGTTAAGCCTAGTATCTGCCACGACCTAAGTTGCTAGCCTCTTAGGCTTAATCTTTCGCCTTGAGCCTTTCGTCTGCGCTGAAACTGTCCCGCTTTTAGTTGGTAGCCTCATTTTTGATTTACAGCTATCTTCCTAACTACACAAGATGGCATAGGAAGATGACACTACAAAATCAGAGCACTACACTACATGACTAAAAAACTTACCTAATAAGGGAACGACTTCCGCAACTACGATTAACGCCAACATCCATTGAACTAGTGTCAACTTACCATTGATTTCAGCCTTCATTTCACGCAATTGACTTTCAACACGCTCTATATCATGCTTTGTTGCCATTTCTGCTGTTCCAAGAGCCTCTTGCAAGGCTTCGGATTCGGCTTTAGCCTGTAAATCAGACACGCCAGCGGCTTTGAGTTTTTCAACAAACTTCAAGGTATCAAATGTAATCGTCGCCATAACATACTCCAGTCAATTTAATAGGCAGCCAGTTTAACCCGTAAGGCGGATTGCTGCCAATAATCGGCCATAAGCATGACATTAACATCATAGAATGATGACACTCTATTAAAAATGCTGCTGATTAACAACCTGTATCCTAAACAACCCATCTTGCGTCTGCTGACAAAAGCCTTGATCGATAATCTGCTGTGCGGTCAGTTGCTCTAGGCTGGCTAACTGATCAATGGTTGCTGATTTAACCAAGATAAGTTCTGTAGCGGATAGTTGCTTGGCTAACCAAGCGGCTAAACTATCTGAGCTGATATCCCAAGTGGCAGGAATAGCGGCTTGATCTAACTCAGCGCTATTTGGCGACCAGATTAAGGTTTTGTTTAAAGGTATAGCTTGTTGTAGTTCCGCTAGGCTGCTTGCGATAGGCCACTGTGGCACTAGACCCTTAAACATTAAGGCCATTTGTTGCATGGCTAAAATGGCCATGTGATGGGCGGTAACGTCATCAAACTGCCATTGCTGTTGTGCGAGTCTGACTTGATCTGCAAACGCACCACCACCTGGGACTATGATTACTGCCCTGCCCTGATAGCGTTGTTGTATTTTATTAAGACAATCAATTAGGGCTTTAGAATACGCTAAACTGCCACCCAGTTTAATAACTATCACAAAACCGTCAATTGCCTTAATAAAGCGAGCATGGCGGCGGCTTTATCAAAACTTTCTTGATATTCATCTTCGGCGACTGAATCATGAACAATACCGCCACCCGCCCAGCAACGTATAGTGTTATTGGCATGTACCAGCGTTCTTATGGCAATATTAGTATCCATATTGCCATTAAAGCCGATATAACCTATCGCACCACAATAAATACCTCGACGATGCGGCTCTAGTTCTTCAATAATTTCCATAGAGCGAATCTTAGGCGCACCGGTAATAGAGCCACCCGGAAAACAGCTTTTTAATAAATCTAAGGCATGTTGATCTTCTGCCAGTACACCTGTGATAGTACTGACCAAATGATGTACCGTAGCATAACTTTCTACCTCAAAAATAACCGGCACTTTAACCGAGCCTTTGATACAGGTTTTGCCAATATCATTACGCAGCAAATCAACTATCATTAAATTTTCGGCTCGATCTTTGTCGCTAGTTTCTAAGGAAACTATTTGCTGCTGATCTTCTAGGGCATTTTGTTTTCTAGGACGAGTGCCCTTAATAGGCTTAGTTTCGACTTGCCCTTGACTGAGCTTTAAAAAACGCTCCGGTGAAGAACTTAAAATTTGTACTTCGGGTAAGTTAAGGTAACAACTAAACGGGGCCGCATTCTGCTCACGTAGTTTTTGATAGGCAGCCCAAGGTTCACCCGCACAAGCAGCCTCAAAGCGCTGGGTTAAATTAACTTGATAGCAATCGCCTTCTTTTAGATAACGCTTAATACGATCAAAGGCTTGCGTGTAGATCGCCTGAGTCATATTGGCACTGATGTCACTGAGCACAGTAAAAGGCGCTTGTGGTTTCAATTCCGGTAACTGACTAAATTGTAGGATTAGGCTTTGCCATAGACTTTCTGCACAGTCTTGTCCGACTAAAACACTTTGTTGCCGTTGATGATCGACAATTAGCGCCCATTGATAAATACCTACCGCCATTTCGGCAATCTGTTCTGCATCTTCAGCAATGACCGGCAAGTTTTCTAAACGACGCGCCAAATCATAGGAAAAATAACCTATAGCGCCGCCAGTAAAAGGCAGTTCATCAAATCCTGTTAACGCGGGTAATAACTGTTCTTTAACTAAAGCAAAGGGATCGGCCTCAGAGATAACAGCGACATTATCACGAGTAATGATGGTTTTATCAGCATGCGTTACCAGTGTGCAGATAGGATCTGCAGCGATAATATCGTATCTTCCCTGCGTACTATAAGGATAGCCACTATCCAAAAAAACCGACCAAGGCCGCAGGGCAATAGCGGAAAACAATAAAGAACTATCAGAAAAATAAGGGAGTGACGCGATACGTTGTTTACTTGAGGACATTTAATTGCAATTTGATGGGGAAACAACAAGCTCGATACTCAAGTGAGTATACGAGAAAAGAGTAGTGGTATTTTATGCTTGAGTATTAATTAAGATAGATGACATTCATATTTTTACCACAAAACAGCAATGTTATAGGCTTTTAACTTATCATCGACACTGATAAGTGTCATATTTTCTAATATACTTTGCGCAATGATAATTCGATCAAATGGATCATTATGATGGAAAGGCAATGATTGTAATTGATAAATATGAGCCAAAGAAAAATTCAATACCTTTAAATCGTTTTCTTGTTGTTGTAGCACCAACATTTCTTCTAATGATATGTTTAATTTGAGCTTACCTAACTGTACTTTTATTTGCATTTCCCATAGGCTAGCCATGCTTAGATATAATTCATTACTCGTATCTTGACAAACTTCTATAGCCTTCTTAGATAACTTCTCTGGCTGAGAATCCAGCCAAATAAACGCATGTGTATCAAGTAATATTTTCATGGGCGGATGCATTTCCTAACCAAAAATCATCAGATAAGGAATCATTAAAGTCTTCACTCATCATTACCCTATTACGATGCTGGCCAAAAACTCTGGCTTTAGGCTTTTCAGTAAAAGAAACTAGCTTGATTTTAGCTCTGTTGTTACCAATAATAAAAACGTCTTCACCTTGCTCTACTAAGTTAATTAACTCTGAGAGATTATTTTTTGCATCTTGCAACGATATATTTAACATAAACTTATCTCTAAAATTACGCTGATTCCCAAGCTGAAACTTAGAAACCAGCAACAATCAGAAGCAATATCGAACAGGAATGTCCTTTATTACAAACAACCCTTCATAGCCACGCCGATATCGGTCGGTGAATTAACCACTTCAATACCCGCTGCTTTTAAGGCGGCAATTTTTCCTATCGCCGTGCCTTTACCACCCGTAACAATAGCACCCGCATGACCCATACGTTTACCAGCGGGGGCAGTTTGTCCGGCAATGTAGGCAACTACAGGCTTAGTGACATGGGCTTTAATATAGTCTGCGGCGGCTTCTTCTTCGGTTCCGCCTATTTCACCAACCATCACTATACCTTGAGTGTGTTCATCAGCTTGAAAACGTGCCAAAACATCCACGAAATTGATACCATGTATAGGATCACCGCCGATACCAACACAGGTACTTTGTCCTAAACCTTGCGCTGTGGTTTGATGCACAGATTCATACGTTAAGGTACCCGAGCGTGACACAATGCCGATGACACCGGGCAGATGGATTTTACCGGGCATAATACCAATTTTACAGGCACCTGGGGTAATCACACCGGGACAATTTGGGCCGACTAACAACGAGCCGGTGCCTGCCATAGCCGCTTTAACACGCAACATTTGTAGAATAGGAATGCCTTCAGTAATGCATACGATCAATTCTATACCGGCATCCACCGCTTCTAAGATGGCATCTGCTGCATAAAAAGGTGGCACATAAATCACCGTGGCAGTAGCACCCGTGCTATTAACCGCATCTTGTACGGTATTAAACACGGGCAAACCTAAGTGTTCTTCACCACCTCGTTCAGGAGTCACGCCACCGACTAATTGAGTGCCATAATCTAACGCTTGTTGGGAATGAAACGTGCCTTGTTTACCGGTAAAGCCTTGGCAAATAACTTTGGTGTCTTTGTTAATTAAAATGCTCATACGGCCTCCGCCAATGCTACAACTTGTTCTGCGGCATGGGCTAAATCTTCTGCTGCGTAAATATTAAGACCCGTATTGCTTAATAAAGCACGGCCTTGTTCAGCATTGGTGCCTTCTAAACGCACCACTACCGGAACCGCAACATGAATTTGTTCTATGGCCGCTAAGATACCCGCTGCAATGACATCGCATTGCACGATACCACCAAAAATATTGACTAATACCGCTTTAACACTGCTATCTGACAAAATTAATTTGAAGGCTTCACAGACTTTTTCAATATTAGTACCGCCACCCACATCTAAAAAGTTAGCAGGTAAACCGCCTTTTAATTTAACTAAGTCCATAGTCGCCATCGCTAAACCTGCGCCATTGACCATACAGCCGATATTGCCATCTAAGGTGATGTAATTTAAACCGAACTGTTGGGCTAGGTTTTCCTTGTCATCTTCTTGACAGGCATCTTTCATGGCTAAAATATCCGCATGTAAGGCCACGGCATTATCATCAAAATTAATCTTAGCATCCAAAGCCATTAACTCGCCGCTATGCGTTTCTATTAAGGGATTAATTTCAATTTGACTGGCATCTTTGGCTAAAAACAAATCATATAGCCCCTGCATAATCTTAGTAAGCGCTTTGATTTGTGCACCTTTTAAACCTAAGGCATAGGCGACTTTTCGACATTGATAGCCTTGCAAACCGGCCGCAGGATGTATGGCTACCGAGATAATTTGTTCGGGTGTTTCATGGGCGACAGTTTCTATATCCATGCCACCTGCTGCTGAAGCGATAAAAATAATACGTTCACTGCCTCTATCGACCACTAAGCTTAAATATAACTCGCGCTTAATCGGATAGATTTTTTCTATCAATAAGGAATTAATCGGCAAGCCTAAGCTATCGGTTTGTATGGTGACCAAACGCTGACCTAATAAAGCCTGACTAAACTCGCTGACTTCAGCCAGTGTTTTTGCCAGCTTTACGCCGCCTACTTTTCCTCTACCCCCCGCATGAACCTGAGCTTTAACCACCCAACCTTCACCCCCCAAATCTTGAGCGATTTGTAGCGCAGTCTCTGGCGTAGTAGCTTGTTTACCCTCGGGTACGGAAATTCCATACTGTTGAAACAACTGCTTGGCCTGATACTCATGAATATTCATTAATTGCTCCTGTGACCGATAGGATCCGGTGAGTTTATTACATCAATGCGGTGAATTTTACCCCTGCTTGCCCGACCTTAAGCTCACTGACCACGGTTAAGTAATCTGTGTGCTTGGAGTAAAACAGCTTCAGCTGTTTTAAAACGCTGAGCTGATGCTCAGCACTCCACACAAACTGTTTTTGCTTAACTATGAGTAGTGATCTTAAGCTGGGATAGTCGATATTCTAACCAAGTCCCAGTAAAACACCATCGTTAAAACTTAAGCCGTAGAAATTTACTCTTTTATAGAAGTAGTTCTAGCCGAAAAATAGCTATGGACAATCGTGCAAACAGCACGTTATGCTCTCAAACGATGGCTACCCACTTAAGACGGGGCAGTTTAGCTTAACTGTTCATTTTTAGACAGTGCTCTCCTAAGCGCAGACAAAAGGCGAAAGGTAAAGGGCAAAGAGTTAAGTCTAGTATCTGCGCTGGCTTAAGTTGCTAGCCTCCTAGGAGGCTGTCCTATAATCCAGCCAATAATGATAGAATAGTCACCTACGCTAAAATAATTGTAACCGTTCACCTACCCAGCCAATATTAGGCCGCTATTTTGTCAGGTACGGTTAATTCTTCTTGCGGTAAAAGTGATGGCGCTGGCTCATTTCTTAAATGGGCAACAACGGCCGAGTTGATGTAATCA